>NZ_JBSSBV010000021.1:0-53823 GCF_054059115.1 Thermostichus sp. MS-CIW-26 | reverse complement strand
GAAGGTCCCGGGAAGACGACCCGGCAATAGGCTCTAGGTGGAAGTGCAGCAATGCATGCAGCCGAGGGGTCCTAATAGACCGTCCGCTTGACCTGGTTCACCGGTTGTTCTACCTTTCTGGCTATGCAGCTTTCAGGGTGGCTAGTATTGTCCTGGTGCCTATGGCGATGTGGAACCACGCCGACCCATCCCGAACTCGGACGTGAAACGCATCAGCGGCGAACCTACTGGCAGGGCGACCTGCTGGCAACCTAGCTCGGTGCCAGGCCCACCACCCTAACCCAATCAGTAGGGGAGTATCTTGATCAAGTGATAGTGGTTGAGAGCTAGTTTTTGTTCATAGCTCCTCTCTCTTTATAAGAGAGGAGTTCAGGTTTTGCATAAGGTTTCACCTGTCAGTTCAACAGGCTAGATCCCATCCCAAACATTCCTGCATCACCTGGCCCAATAGGTACAGGGATCCGCAGATTACAGCTGGTGGCTCAGTGAGGTTTTTCGGCTTGAGCAACTGAGCCCGAAGAGCGGAGAGATTGGGCAGTGCCCGTGCCGAGGCGAGATGAGGCTGCAGAGTCTGGGCTAGCTGAGCAAGTTGCTCGGGATCCGTCCCAGAGTGGCCGGCAATTGGCAGGGCAAAAAAGCAATCTCCCGGCCGCAGCAGGGTACTGAGAATGCCCTGGACATCCTTGGTGGTGAGGATGCCCATATACCAGGTGAGGGGGCCAGGTTGATACTTATCCAGATAGCGACGGAGAGCCTGGGCAGCGGGTAAGTTGTGGGCTCCATCCATCAGCAACTGGCGAGATCCAATCTGCACCCGCTGTAAGCGCCCCGGCCAACGGGTGATGGCAAATCCTTTTTCGACAGCGGCATCAGGGATCCGCCAGCCCTCTTGCTGTAGGGTTTCTACAACGGCAAGAGCTACTGCCGCATTGGTGAGTTGTACATCGCCGCTGAGGGGCAGGGTGAGGAGCTGCCCTCGCCATTGGGCGGTTTGAGGCTCTGACCATTGTAGAGGGTCGACCATCTTCAGGGGGCTTTGCAACTGCTCTGCCTTGGCTTGGATAACTGCTGTGACCTCTGGGGTTTGGGGTGCGCACACTGCCGGGATCCCTGGCTTGAGAATACCCGCCTTTTCAGAGGCAATTTGGGGAAGGCTGTTGCCCAAGCGCTGCCAATGATCCCAGCCGATGGAGGTGATAGCCGTTACCACTGGCTCGATCCCAGCATTGGTAGCATCCAGCCGCCCCCCCAGGCCCACTTCTATCACTGCCACATCCACCTTTTGCCGGCGGAAGTACAGCCAAGCGGCAGCGGTGATAACCTCAAACTGGGTGGGAGAAGCCTCGTCAGGGGCATAGGTTTGTAGGCAGTCTCGCACCTGGGCCAGCGCTTGGCTCCAGTCGTTGGCGGAAATGTATTCCCCGTTCAGCCAAATCCGTTCCCGCCAGTCCACCAAATGGGGAGAGGTGTAGCGGCCCACACGATAGCCTGCCGCCCACAACACGTGGCTGACCCAGGCACAGACAGATCCTTTGCCGTTGGTGCCGGCTACGTGGATGGCCGGGATCCCAGCTTGGGGCTGTCCTAGACGCTGCAGCAAGACTTGCATGCGTTCCAGACTGAGATCCACACCAAAATGGCCCAGGGACTCCAGAAAGGCCGGCCAATCCCAGTCTGGGATCTGGGACAGGGTTAGGGACAAGTTGCTCTGGTTCAAGCAAAGACTCCGTCTTGCCAGGGTAGGTGAGATTTGGGATTTTTTCTAGGGATCAACAATTCTAGAGGTTCACTACAAAAGCGTCACGGATGCCCGGCTGCTTGAGCACCTCTTCCAGGATCCCATCCGGCAGGGGATCGTCCAAGCTGAGCACCATGACTGCATCGCCGCGGATGATCTTGCGCCCCACCTGCATGCTGGCGATGTTGACATTGTAGGCTCCCAGCAGGGTGCCAATCCGTCCGATGATTCCCGGCATATCCCGGTGCAGGGTCATCAGCATGTTGGCGGAAGGGGGCACATTCACCGGGAACTCGTCGATCTGGGTAATCCGCACCTCTCGCTCCCCAATCAACGCCCCCGAAACCGAGCGGATCCCATTGGGGCCGTGGGCAATCAACGTCAGGGATCCGGAATAATCTTTCAAGGAGGGATCTCGGGTTTCCACCACCCGGATGCCCCGTTCTTTGGCCTCAATGGAGGCGTTGACGTAGTTGACCCGCTCCCGCAGCGCCAGCGTCAAAAGCCCTTTGAGGGCGGCAATGACGATCGGCTGCCCATCTTTTTCCGCCAGATCTCCCTGCAGGCGGATCTCCAACTGGTTGACGCGATCCCCCGCCAATTGGCCAACCAAGTTGCCTAGGGTTTCGGCCAAGTCCAGGTAGGGTCTGAGGTTTTGCAGCACCTCTGCCTGTAGGCCGGGGATGTTCACGGCAGAGCGGGCCGGCAGCCCCAGCAACACATCGCGGATCTGCTCGGCCACATCGATGGCCACGTTCACTTGGGCTTCTTCGGTGGAGGCCCCCAAGTGGGGAGTGAGCAGGACTTCCTTGCCCAGAGAAAACAGCGGAGAGTCCTTCAGGGGCTCGTTGGCAAATACATCCAAAGCCGCTCCGGCAATTTGACCGGATTTCAGGGCTTCGTACAGGGCTTGTTCATCCACCAAACCGCCACGGGCGCAGTTGATCAGGCGGGCGGTCGGCTTCATCATGCGGAAGGTTTCGGCGTTGAACAGGTTGGTGGTTTCAGGGGTTTTGGGAACGTGCAAGGTGATGTAGTCCGATTCCTGCACCAAAGTTGTGAAGTCCACCAGGCGCACCCCCAGTTGCTCGGCCCGCTCCACGGATAGATAGGGGTCATAGGCCAGCAGCTTCATCCCCATCGCCTTGGCAATCTGGGCCACATGGGATCCAATCCGACCCAATCCGACAATCCCCAGCGTTTTTTTGTAGACTTCTACGCCGACAAACTCTTGCCGATTCCACAGGCCCGACTTCAGAGAGGCATTGGCATCGGGTATGTGGCGGGAGAGGGCCATCATCAAGGCAATGGCGTGCTCGGCAGCGGCAATGGTGTTGCCCTCTGGGGAGTTGACCACCAGGATCCCGGCTTTGGTTGCGGCGGGCACATCGATGTTGTCAACGCCAACGCCCGCCCGCCCGATGATTTTTAAGTTCGTCCCCGCCTCGATTACCTCTCGGGTAACCCGTGTACCAGAGCGCACCATGATGGCATCGTAGTTGGGGATGACCGCGATCAACTGCTCTGGGGTGAGCTGGGTTTGCACATCCACCTGAGCGACTTGGGAGAGAATGTCGATCCCCGCCTGATCGATGGGATCTGTGACGATGACTCTGGGCATAAGCAGCGTTAGTCCAGTGGGATGGAGGGCAACAGAAGTAGGGGAACAGATTACCCAAAAAATTGGGTCTAAAGCTCCGTCCTACCGCTACGCAGCTCGCCTTGGCCTCAGGAAGCTGCAGGAGGGCTTTAATGCTATGGTCATCCTTAGCGGCAGGGTAGTCAACCGCTCTGTTCAAGCAAGCGGGCTATAGGCCTTAAGCCCAGCAGTGCGAAGGCCAACGAAGACACGCTGTGAATATTCTGGTCGTCAATGCCGGTTCCAGCAGCCTCAAATCCTCCCTATTTCTGACGGTTGAGGGAAGGGTGGAGGCCACGCCCATCTGGCAAGCCCAGGTGGATTTCACCTACAAGCCGGGGGAGGCCCTCATCCAGACTCGTCGGCGAGGCGGTGGGTGGGAATCTTTTCCCTCCGCTTCACCTGAGGGAGGGATCGGCCAACTGGCCCCGCTGTTTCAAAGCCTCTGGCAAGGGGAGGGATCCCTGCTCCCGCAGGCGGCTGAGATCGGCGGCGTCGGCCATCGGGTGGTGCATGGGGGATCCCTGTACCGGCAGCCCACCTTAATCACGCCAGAGGTGGAGAGGGCGATTGAGCAATTGATCCCCTTGGCTCCGGCCCACAACCCTGCTGCGCTGGCTGGCATCCGTCTGCTAAGGCAACTGTTGCCGGGGATCCCTCAGGTGGCCGTTTTCGACACCGCCTTCCACCAGCAAATGCCTCTGGCCGCAGCCCTTTACCCCCTTCCCTACGCTTGGGCTGAACAAGGGATCCGCCGCTACGGGTTTCATGGCATCAACCACGAGCATTGCGCCCGTCGCGCTGCCGAGATCTTGAACCGACCCCTGGAGGAGTTGCGGCTGATCACTTGTCACCTGGGCAACGGCTGCTCGTTGGCGGCCATTCGCGGGGGCAGAAGTGTGGACACCACCATGGGCTACACCCCCCTGGAGGGCTTGATGATGGGATCCCGGTCGGGGTCAGTGGATCCGGGCATTTTGATCCATCAGTTGCGCCAGGGCATGAGCGTGGATGAACTGGATCGGATCTTGAACCGAGAATCGGGGCTGAAGGGCGTTTCCGGCCTAAGCAGCGATATGCGGGTTGTGTTGGAGGCAATGGAGGCAGGCCATGCCCGGGCGGAGCTGGCTTTTGAGCTGTTTGTCCACCGTCTGCGCAGCCAGATTGGGGCGATGCTCATGAGCTTGGATCGGCTGGATGCGCTGGTGTTTTCTGGGGGGATTGGGGAAAACTCGGCGCCGGTGCGGGCGGCAGCCTGTGCAGACCTAGGTTTTTTAGGGATCCAGATCGACCCGGTTTTGAATGCCGGATCCCCCCGCAACTGCGATATCAGCACTTCGGATGCTCCGGTGCGGGTTCTGGTGATCTCAGCCCAAGAGGACTGGGCCATTGCCACAGCTTGCCAAAACCTTTTGCAAGGGGAATAAGCGAAGGATCCCAGGCCGCTGCTTGCCAGGTTCTCTCCTTTCTGCCCACTGGCTTGGTGAAGATCAACCTCGGACAATAAGCTCAAGAAAGAAGGTCTTTTGAGACTCCTTTGGGATCTTTTGGGGATGGAGAAGAAAGAGATGATGCAGCGAAGGCATGAACGGATCCCATTGCTGGTGCTGCTGAGCAGTGTTCTGGTGGGGTGTGGGGGTACAACCGGCAGCAGCAATCTTCCGCCCCTGCCACCTCCCATACCTGCTCCGTCCCTCACCATTACTGATCTCTCTCCGCGCACCGTCTTGGTGGGGCAAACTCCAACCTTTGTGGTGTCTTTCCGGGTAGAGGCCCCTGCCGGGATCCGGGGTTCCAACGCCTTTTTGGCTTCCGTCACCACCCCACTCGGCAATTTCGTAACCCTGGGAGCTTTTGATGCTGCTCAGTTGCCCGGCTGCTTCGTTGGGGCGACCACCTGCACCGTTACAGGGCTGACCCTGACCCAGAATCGCTTTACCCTCACTCAAACGGGATCCCATCAGCTCACCATCAGTGTGTTCGATCGGCAGGAGCGGCTGGGCAGCGGCAGTTTCCCATTTACCGGAGTGCTTTGAAAACGGTTTGGATAAAGACACAGAGGATACTAGTCTTGCAGGATCCCCAGAAACTCAAAACTCACTCTAGGCCCTATCTCTCAGGTGGATTTCTGAGGCTTCCGGCCAAGGGATCAGGCCACCTCGGTCAAACTTGAACGGCCTCGCCGTTCCTGAGGAGATCGAGTTTTGTTGCTTCAAATCGGGTGGGGATAAAGTTGAGTATGTAGTCACTCTAAACATCATGGTCTAAACATCATGAATGAAACCTTTCCGTCTGGCTCCCCTCTCCCTCTGGAAGAGGAGCTGAGGGTGGTCGCGGAAGCGGCGCGGAGCGTTTGGGCACGGTCTCCAGCAGGAATGTAACTCGGAGATCCCAACTGAGGTGATCTCGATCAGCACAAGCTTTTGGTCGGGGGAATAGGCTACAGTTATCCAAAAAGATAACAATTTTGACGAAAAAGACATCTTCTGCTTTCCCCAAGCTGACCTTTGGATATGCTGAAGCCGATCTAGGGAATGGAGGCGCTGAACTGTGGAGAATGGGATCGTGTGTCAACTCACTTTAGAATGGACCGAGGCCGACCGGCGCCGATCGCAAACGGTTTCGCCTGTTCCCTCCAAGCTGGTTACCATTGGACGGGATCCCAGCTGTGATGTGGTGCTCAATGACCCAACTCGCTCGGTCTCAGGAGTTCACGCCGGGCTTTATTTTGATCCCAAAACCTTAAACTTTCACATTCGCAACTTAACTCGGGATCGTTTGCCTCCTAAGCAGCCCAACCCTGTCTGGGTGAATGGCCGAAAAATGATTCAGGAGGAGCCTGCGCTTGAGGCGAATAGCCAAATTCAATTGGGGCGCGTTGTGCTGAGCGTGAAGTCCATAGAAGTTGCCAGGAAGGATCAGGGGGATCTCCTCAGCCGCGGCACTTTGGACGCCCTCAAGGTTAAGTGCAGCCGCCTGGAAAACCCTCACTACCTGCCCCCAGAATATCAGGGTCAGAATTGTCCCTACTGTGGACATTTGGTCTTGAGCGCTACCTTGGTGATCCCTCCTCCAGAAGCTGGCAAAGCCCCACAACCTCCTCTCTAGAGGACCAACCCTTTCTATTCTTCTTAATTCTTCTTACAGATCCCAGTGGCTGATCCAAGTCCGTGGGGGATAGAAAAAAGGGATCCCGGGCAAACCAAAAGTGACCTGTGAGGTCGCGCTGTTCTGTGTTTTCTCAATGGCCTCTTCATGATCTTTGTAAAGGTAAGCAGAAGCTATGCAAATTCAACTGAGCTGGGAAGATCCCATCACCGAAGAACAGCAGGAGCTGATTTTTCCATTGCCTCTTGCCTTGGGCAGGGAGCTGGCCCAATTGCCACAGGAATGGCAAGGTCGAGAAGTGGCGCGGGCTGTGTTTGCCAGCCAGGAGATCTCCCGTTATCACGCCCTCGTTTATCTCGGTGAGAATGGCCAGGTCATCTATGAAGATCGCAGTGCCAACGGCAGCCGCATCAATGGGGAAAAAATCCGTCAGGCACGCCGGGTGCTCCAGGGGGGAGAAGTGGTGGAGCTTGGCCCCTACAGCATCACCGTGGGTTTGGTGTCCCCCAGGGATCCCAATGCCACCCTTTTGACCGGCGCCCATCGCGGCACCCCCACTCTTTTGCTAGAGCCTCGCACCGAACTGATCCGCCCGGCCACCCAACCCGACACTGCATTTGAGGTTCCCCCGGCTTCCACGGTGGTTTTCGCCCCAGAGCAGCTTCCCGAAGTGCGGGCCGGCTCGGATTTTCCCCCGCCGGATTTGTTTCGAGCCGAGCAAATTGCCCTGAGCGCCCTCAAAGCCACCGGACTACCCGTGGAAGAGACCCTCTATTTGGCCTTGGGCGGCGGTATCGGCAGCTTTGTGTGGGTGGATACCCTGCGTATCTACGGGGTTAGACCCGAACACATCCGCGTCATCAGCATTGCCCGTAAACCCTACGAACGGTATGAACGGCTTTTGACCAACTGCCAGATCCCCCGCTGGAAGCGAATTCGCTCTGGCTCCGATTCTTGCCCGGACAACATTTGGGGCTGGCCCGGCTATGCCTTGCGAGATGCTTGGCGTTCCTTTTTCTCTGGTCGATTGTTGGAAGCATTCGGCTTTTTGTGGCAGGTGTTTAGCGAGCCTTTGTTGGCAGACACCTACACGCCGCGGGCAGGGGATGTATTTGCCTCGATGGATCGGGAGGCAGCCCGAATCGGTTGGGATCAAATGCTGTGTTACGGCCATATTCGCGCCATTCGCAAAACGGAAGATGGGCGATATGTGGTGGCTTATTCGGCAACGCGGCCCGGCCACACGGATCACCGTTTTATGGTGGCCAAGTACCTCCATTTGGCAACTGGATATCCGGCCATCAAACTGCTTAGCGACCTGCAAGAGTTTCGAGAAAAAACCGGCGATCTAAAGTCGGTGGTACACGGCTACGAGCCCCATGATCACGTTTATGAGCAGTTGGAAAAACAAGGCGGCACCGTCCTAATTCGGGGATTTGGGATCGTCGCCTCTCAGGTGATGGAGCGCCTCTACGAAGCCCGCAAAGTCAACCCCCGCATCTCGGTGGTGCATCTGAGCCGTGCGCCCAAAAGTGGCAATCGCTTCGGACGGGCCAAACGGGCGGTGGACAACCATTGGGAGTTTCAGCCCTTCAACTGGCCCAAAGGCACTTGGGGCGGGGTTCTACGCGCCAAATTGGAAGCGGCGACCCCCTTGGAACGGCGCGAACTGCTGGAAGCTTGGGGCGGCACCACAACGGCAAGTCGGCGCAAGTGGCGGCGGATCGTGCGGCAAGGGCTGCAGGAGGGATGGTACTCGATCGTGTTTGGCAAGGTGGAATCGGTGGTTCCCGGCGACAAGGGCAAGCCGGTAACCTACATTCGAGGTACCCACAACAACACGCAATTAAAGGTGGAGGCCGATTTCGTTATCGACTGTACGGGCTTGGTTTCGGATCCCATGACCAATCCCCTCCTCAACGATCTGATTACCCACTACAATCTGCCCCTCAATCCTCACGGACGCTTACATGTTTCCAACGATTTTGAGCTGGCGGAGATGCGCAACCGGGATGGACGGATGTACGCTGCCGGGATCATCACCTTGGGTGGGCCCTATGCACCGGTGGATACGTTTTTGGGTTTACAGTACTGTGCCCATCGCTCGGTGGAACACCTGGCTCGACTGCGGGCACCGGGGGTCAAAGGTCTAGAAGGGATCCGATCCCTGTGGCAATGGTGCAAGTGGGCCCTAAACATCAGCCCCTAGCTTGCCGACATTGGGCAACGCTTCTGGATTTTGTGAGATGTTTTTGGTTATCAACGCTGTCCCACACGTAAAACATTGGCGGCACACCATGGCCATTCCCCATCGCGCTAGCCTCATGAAAGTGGCGTTGCGCTGAGCCCTAACTCTTCTCTACCAAAGGGAGAACGGATGGGGGTGAAGGCCAGAAGATTCTCTCAAACAGACCGGGAGCGAAATAGATCCTGATGATCTCGATAGGCAAAACTGCGGGAGGAAAAGATGACTCCGACCCTGATTGGCCGCTGGCAAACTCGCATTTTCTTATTGGCCACCGTTGGTGTTTTGGCAAGTTTACCCTTTTATTTTGGGATCACTGGACATGGCGGCAGCCTCACCTATTTTTGGGTGCTGTTCTACGTAGGTCTGTTTGGCTGTGTTTGGGACGTTGTGTATAACTATCTGATGGGATGGATGTGGGATCACGATTGGCCTGGGATCCTTCAGCTTTTGGCCGGTATTTGGGAAGGGCTTTTTTTGGGTACAGTGCTGAGGGTGGCGGGCCTTCCCCATCTTCCAACCCAACGGTTTGACTTGGGAGATTTTATTCTCCACTACAGTGTGGTCTGGGTTTGCCTTTACCTCAGCGCTTGGGTGGTAATGCGCATTTTGTTTCCCCGCTGGCGCTTTCGCGGTGGAGAGTGGCTGGGGCCATGGCCGCGCTCCGGCAGCTAGAAAGGGGATCCATTGCCGTTAGAATCGGGCTGGGAGACCTCCCCGGATAAGTCTGTGTTTTGATCAGGTCTGTACAGGCTAAGGGGAGTTGAGACTTGTTGCTGACCCAGATTTTTGCCCCATGCAAGCCTGTACCCTGATTGCCCGCGCCAAGATCAACCTCTACCTGGAAATCCTCGGATCCCGTCCTGACGGGTATTCAGAGGTGGCGATGGTGTTGCAGAGCATTCATTTGGCGGATCGCCTGCAGTTGAAGAGCCGTCCTCACGGGATCCACCTCACCTGCGATCGTCCAGAAGTGCCTGCAGATGCCCGCAACCTGGCCTATCAAGCCGCTGAGCTGCTGCAAAAAGAGTGTCACTCTGCCGCCGGGGTGGAGATCCACATCGAAAAGCACATTCCGGTGGCAGCAGGCTTGGCGGGGGGCTCGGCTGATGCGGCAGCGGTTTTGGTGGGGTTGAACCAACTGTGGGGGCTGGGCCTGACGGTGGGAGAGTTGCAGAGTTTGGCAGCCCGCTTGGGATCCGACATTCCCTTCTGTATCCAGGGGGGAACGCAACTGGCCACCGGGCGCGGGGAAGTTTTGGAGCCGCTGGCCGATTGGGAAGGGATCCCTGTGCTACTGGCCAAGCCCAAGCACCTGGGGGTTTCGACTGCCTGGGCCTATCAAGCCTTTCGTTCTCGTCAGGGGAGCTTGGGAGGGGATGCCCTACCCAAACCCACACTGCCCACCTTGCCGCAGGCGTTGGCGGCTCTCAGCCGTCAGGATCCACCGGCATTGGCCAGGAGTTTGCGCAATGACCTGGAACAGGTGGTTTTGCCAGAGTATGCCATTGTGGGCGAATTGCGCCAATCCCTGCTCTCGGCAGGAGCCCTGGGATCCCTGATGTCGGGGTCGGGGCCAACGGTCTTCGGGATCATGCCCAGCCTAGAGCTGGCCGCCCAAGCGCGCGACACCTTGCGTCGCCAGTTTCAGGATGCGGAGTTTTGGGTTACGCAGTTTGCCCCCACCGGGATTCTGCTGCAGCCGGATCCCTGTAGCCTCAGCCCCACCTAGGGTGTTGGCTGGATTGGCCGGATATGGGATCCCCACCTGACCTTCTCTATCCTCCCCTCCAGTTGACCAAAAAAACTGGGTTACAAGCCCCGCCCTTCTAGGGCGGCTTTTGTAAGATGCTATTAGACAGGAAAGGCAACTTTGCATGTACCTTGTCCGTAAGCTCAAGCTAGGCGTCTCAGAGCAACTGCAGCTGTTGAGCAGGGCAGCAGGCGAGCTGTACTCAAAAGTGCTCGTTCACTTTTGGCGGGTCGTCCGCAAGAAGGGATTGTGGTTAAAGCCTTCCACATTCATGCGTTGGTTTCCCAACGACCCTGAGAATACACTTCATGCCCACAGTGCAGACGCAGTAGTGCAAAGCTTCTTTGCCTCTTTGAAGTCCTGGCGGGAACGCCGCAAAACCGACCCCAACGCCCGTCCACCTCGACGCCGTCGGTACTTCTACAAAGTCCAGTGGAAATCTTCAGCCATCCAAGTCGTCAATGGGAAGCTGCGATTGTCGAACGGGAAAGGCAAGGAGTCCCTGATTGTTAACTGGGCTTGGGATACGCCTGTTTGGGTAGAGATGGGCTGGGATGGCCAGCAGTATGAGCTGAGGGCTTGCTACAAGGTGGGGGATACGCTGCCGGAAGAAGAGGGGGAAGAGAGCAACGTTGCCGCTGTGGATTTGGGTGAGATGCACCCCGCAGTCGCTCATGAGGGGGGACAAACCTACCTTGCCAATGGCAGGCTGCTGCGCTCCAAAAGGCGCTACCAGAACAAGCTGCAGGGCAAGCTGGCTCGACTCCTAGCGCGCAAAAAGCGGGGGTCTCGGCGGTGGAAGCGGCTAGTTCGCTCTCAACGTTTGCAGCTCAAGAAGCTACACCACCAAATCCAAGACATTCTGCACAAGCAGACGACCAGACTGGTCTCCACGCTCCACGAGCGAGGCGTGCAGACAGTTGTGATTGGCGACCTTCGGGATATCAGGATGTCTGCCAACTACAACAAAAAGGCGAATCAGAAGATCCACCAGATGTTGCATGGTCAAGTCCGGCATCTCATCACCTACAAAGCTGAGCGGTTGGGGATGAGAGTGGTACTGCAAGATGAGCGGTACAGCTCTCAGGAGTGTCCTGTTTGTGGACAGAGAAACAAGCCCAAAGGTCGTGTGTACAGGTGTGGGTGTGGGTTTGAGTTCCATCGGGACGGGGTGGGGGCAATTAACATCCGCAGGAAGTATCTGGGCTCCGGCCCAGTAGTTGGGGCCATGGCATCCCCCATAGGGTTGAGGTTTCAGCCTCATGCCCTGTGTAGCTCAGTCGGTAGGAGCAATTCTGCTGGCTGAGAAAGCATCCCCGTCCTTTAAGACGGGGAGTATGTCAAATAGTAGGATGAGCACCTGAACTTAACCTTGCGTTTACAGACCGCTGGCCTTAGCGGTCTAGCTACCTCTTCAGCTTTGAACCTTCCTCATGCCGCCCATCACCAAGATCCTGATTGCCAACCGGGGTGAGATCGCCCTGCGCATCATCCGTACCTGTCAGGAAATGGGGATCCGCACCGTGGCCGTCTACTCCACCGCGGATCAAAACTCGCTGCACGTCCAACTGGCAGACGAGGCCGTTTGTGTGGGAGATGCCCCGGTGGCCAAAAGCTACCTCAACATCCCCAACATCATCTCGGCAGCCCTCACCCGCGGCGCCACCGCCATTCATCCGGGCTACGGGTTCTTGGCGGAGAATGCCAAATTTGCCGAGATGTGTGCCGACCACAACCTAATTTTCATCGGCCCCTCGCCAGAGGCAATGCGCAAAATGGCCGACAAAGCCACGGCCCGCGAGACCATGCAAGCGGTGGGGGTGCCGACGGTGCCCGGCAGCCGCGGGCTGATCACCTCTGACGAGGAAGCGGTGAAGCTGGCAGAGAAAATCGGCTACCCCGTGATCATCAAAGCCACCGCCGGTGGCGGGGGGCGGGGCATGCGGGTGGCCAGAGATGCCCAGGAGCTGCTGAAGATGCTGCGCACCGCCCAGGGGGAAGCCCAGGCGGCCTTCGGCAACGGCGGGGTTTACTTGGAGAAGTTCATCGAGCGCCCCCGCCATGTCGAGTTTCAGATCTTGGCGGATAGTCAGGGGAATGTGGTGCATCTGTACGAGCGGGATTGCTCCATTCAACGGCGACACCAAAAGCTGTTGGAAGAGGCCCCCAGCCCGGCTTTGACGACGGCTCTGCGCAGCCGCATGGGAGCGGCGGCGGTGAAAGCGGCCAAGGTGGTGAACTATGTGGGGGCGGGCACGGTGGAGTTCTTGCTGGACAAAAACGGCCAGTTTTACTTCATCGAGATGAACACCCGCATCCAGGTGGAGCACCCGGTTACCGAGATGGTGACGGGGCTGGATCTGATTGCCGAGCAGATTCGCATTGCCCAAGGTCAACCCCTGACCTTTCGCCAGAAAGATGTGGAACTGCGGGGCCATGCCATCGAATGCCGCATCAACGCCGAGGATCCCAAGCAGCAGTTTCGCCCTTGCGCCGGCACCATCAGCGCCTATTTGCCTCCTGGGGGGCCGGGGGTGCGCATGGACTCCCACATCTACACCGACTACACCATTCCCCCCTATTACGATTCGCTGCTGGGCAAGCTGATCGTCTGGGGGCCTAACCGGGCGGCAGCCATCCGCCGCATGCAGCGGGCGCTGGGGGAATGCGCCATCACCGGGGTGCCCACCACGATCCCTTTCCACCAGCAGATCCTGCGCCATGAAGCTTTTTTGAGGGGCGAAGTGTACACGGACTTCATCGCTCAGCATTTGATGCCGGGGTAGGGGCCGAGTCCAAGCTGGAGCTTGCTCGCAGGGGAAGGATAGAGTTGGTTGAGGGTTGCCAGTGGGCTAAAGATGAGGGATCCCCGACCTGGTCAGGTTCGACAGACTCAACCGAGCGGCCCTGCTCCCAGTCTCAGCCATCTGGCGGCGCAATTTTTGCAGGAGCGGGAGCGGGATCTGGCCCCTGCCAGCCGCCGTACCTACCGCATTGCTCTGGAGCAGTTTGCCAAAACTTGCCCCGTGCCGCTGCCCCAGGTGCAGCCTGCCCACGTCCAGTCCTTTTTGAACAGCTTGAAGGGCCGTCCGTTTCGCAACCGCTCCGGCCAGCGGATCCACCCGCCCGCCTCTCCGGCCACCTACAACCTGAAGCGGTTGGCCTTGCAGCAATTTTTTGAATGGGCCAGCCAACGGGGCTACCTTCAGGATCCCCTGCCCACCCAAGCCATTCGACCTGCCCGCCTACCCGCTCGTTTGCCTCGCGATCTGGATCGGTTGTTGTTGCAGCGGGTGTTGCAGCGGGCCCAAAACCATTCTCTGCGCTACGCGGCTTTGATTCGCCTGATGCTGGAGTGCGGGCTGCGGGCCCAGGAGCTGTTGGACTTAACCGTTCAAGATTTTCAAATCAGCCCCGAGGGATCCCTGTTGGAAGTGCGCTGTGGCAAGGGGAGCAAACCCCGCGCTGTGGCAGTAGGGGATCCCCTCTCCGAGCTGTTGCAGCAGTATCTGAGCCAAGAACGGGGCCCGTGCGCGCCGACGGATCCCTTGTTTGTTTCCCAATCTCGCTGCTTGGCCTACCGAGGCCGTCCCCTCACCTACGATGGTCTACGGCATATTGTGCTCAAGCTAACCGAGCCTGAGCCGGGACATCAAACCCCTCACCAGTTTCGCCACAGCTTTGCCACCTTGTTGCTGGATCGCGGCGTTGCCCCCGAACACATTCAGCACTTGCTGGGCCACACAACTGCCGCCATGACGATGCGCTACACCCAGCGGGCCAACTTGAGAGCAGCCATCGCCCGTTCCCGCGAGATCTTGAATCAGGGCTTGGTTTAGGGATCCCTGGCTGTACTATGGCCTCTGTCGTTTCCAGTGAGACAGACGCGGATTGCTCGCAGAAAGAGGGATCCCCAAAAAGAGATCAAGGATCCTCAAGGACGGACAAACCTGACTAAGGTGGTTGGAATGACCTGAAAACAACCGATAACCAATGGGTTATTTCAAGTTACACGCTGGAGAGGAATGTAGAGCACATGCTCTCTCCCCTTGCCAATGGGCAACTGCGGCCCAAGACTGGCCTTCTGTTGTCCCAACCAGATGATCAGGTTTTTGTTCTCAGGATAGTATTCCAAAACATACTTGATGAAGTCATCAATTGTACATGGCTCGTTGAAACCTCCCATCCACTGATGAAAGTGGCTATGCACTTCGCTGGCTATAGTAATCAGGTTGGAAAGATTTGCTGCAATCTTTGGATAGTGCGCTTCAGAGTAGAGATGGTGAACCGTTAGGCTACTGGCTGTTTTTCGAGTAACTCTACAGAGATTTTTATCCCTTCTTCTTGCAAGCTCTTTTGCTCTTTCTATCTGCCTTTGTCTATCCTGGATTGTCTTGACGATTGCCTGAATCTGGGGTTCAATGCGTTCGCCAACATCTCGACACCAGTCTTTTCTGTGGTTTTGCTTGAGGACTTCTACCATAATCTTGGCAAGCTCATAGATGCCTCGCAAAGAGAGGTAGACAGTGTCGTCGTTGCCAAAGCGTGTGTAATGAACGTCTTTGATGAGTTTACTTTGTTTTGATGCAATCTCAAGCGCTTTCTTAAGGTAATCAGTTCGAGTTCCAAAGATCGTCACAACATCTTGAAGAGATAGCCAAAACTGATCTTGTCTTCTGACCAGAGAGGAGCTGTTTTCGAGGATCCTATGATCCACCAGAGCCTTCTGCCTCTTGCGATACTCTTCCTTGAACCAATTCCTAATGCTTGTGCTAATGCTTGTGTCTGTAGAGTACTTACGACCTTGCTCTGACCTAGACCTTAAAAAGGATAAAATGGCGTAAGCACCAGACTGCGTGTATTCTCTCAGCCCCGAACTTTTGTTGATAACGCGATAGTCTTTACCTTCCACCAGTTCCCACTCATCATCAGGGATACTGTCAAAGTAGGCTTCAATCTCCCTGAGTTCCTCAAGGCTGATACCCAAAAATTCGGCGAGCTTGTTTGAAGAAACATAGACTATAGCCATTGCTCAAATTTCTCCGTAAGGCTTTTGTAGAAGAGAGTCAATCGCTGGAAAATTTTGTCATCCCCGGTTGGAGAATCGGGATGGTAGATCTTGCTCAGGCGATAAAAGGCAGCTTTGATGTCCTCATTGGTAGCTCGATCGGGGTCAAGTCCAAAAACCCGCCATGGCAAGTCGTACTTGAAGATGTTGATCCCGTTGATGCAGCCATACCCCTCTTCCCCCTCTTCGTTGGGAAGGATCCCGATGTGCTGACGATAAATGCGCTCCAAATCGTCTATGTTGGATAAGCTCAGCTTGCCCATGCCGCTGGTTGCCAGTTTGAAGCTGGCTGACTTTCTCAGCTCGGCTGCGTTTTTAACGCCAAAGTGGTTGTAAATCGCTTTCTGCAGCTCTTTGACAGACAACCGAGGCGGTGGCTGTAGCTGCCTGACCACAAACCGCGCAAAATTCTCCAGGAGTTCCTTAGAGATGCCGTAGGTATCGGAAAGGCGCTGGATTTCTGCAGCAATCGCCCCTTGCGGATCGGGCTTGGTCTCTTCTCTTGAGGTTGCCCTAGTTGTTTTTGGTTTTGTGCTGGCGGCTTTTTTGGGCATGGCTTCCCCTCAAGTCAGTGATGCCAAGTGTAGATCCGCACAAAACTTATAGGCTGTCTGTGAATTTATTTGCACAATGATGCAGACAATCTTAGGTCAGTGTAACAATGTTGCCGGTACCTGTAAAGCTTTGCACCACATAAGCTTCGCCATACCGATGCCCAGTTGGATGGCTTGGTGTGGGGAGCAGATCCGCACTGGGCGGCCCCGCAGGCGAATCTCGCCAGCATCCGGCTGGTAGAGGCCCGCCAGCATGTTCATCAGGGTGGTTTTCCCGGCGCCATTCTCCCCCCGGAGAGCGTAAATCTCCCCGGCCCGTAGTTCAAAGTCCACGCTAGAGCGCCCCCAGCTTGCCTGTTCGGTTGAGTTCCCCCGCCAGGATCCCTACCAGACAGGCTCTCTCATAAAAAGGCTGATCATAAATGGAAGGCTCTCTGAAGAAAGAGGTACACAGGTTGAGTACCACCTTTCCTTGGCAGTGAACGTATTTCCGGCTACTTTTCAGCGCCAACTTGGGGCCGCCCCTTCAGCTTTTGGGGATCAGTCGCTTCGGACAGGCAGCACGGATATGGGATTCGCTCAGGTCGGGCATGAGAGCCAAGGCCCGCTGAGCATCAATTTGCGCTTCGCACACTGCCTCCAGTACCTGCTCAGCCATCAAGGAAAGGGGCATATCGGCGGTTTGCTCGGGATCGGTATCCACGGAAATTTGTCGGACTCTCACAGGGGGGGGTGGTAACACCGGCGGAGCTGCCTGCGGGGATAGGGTGGTGGAAGTGCCCACCTCCAACTGCGCTTCTGCCAGGGCCACACCGTGCCCCACTATCAGTAGGGATCCCAGCAGCAGGGGCCATCCTAGCCTACGACCCCCTCTGCCGAACTGAGTTGGATACTTCTGCCATTGCTCCAGACCGCTGATGTTCTCGGCCCTGTTGAGCCTGTTGCCGAGCATGTCACCTCTCCAAAACCACCCCTTTGCTCAAGATATCCAACACAACTTGAATTTGCAGTAGGCTATCGTTGGCCCTCCAGGTAGTGCCCACCCGTTGCCAAACTTTGCCCGCTCCAGCCCTGCCCCCTCTATGGCCCGTCTGTCTCAAGAGCTAGCCCGGTTTTCCCGCCTTCCTGAGAGCCCAGAGCAACCCGAACCCTCCCTGGAAGGGTTGATCCGCATCGAAGACATTCTAAAACTGGCGGGCGAGCGCAGTTTTGGCTTGTTTTTGGCAGTGCTCTCTTTCCCTTCTGCTCTGCCGCTGCCAGCTCCCGGCTATTCCACTCCCTTTGGTGTGTTCATTGTGTTGCTGGCCCTTCAACTGGTGGCAGGGCGAACCACCCCTTGGCTGCCGAAATGGGTGTTGCAGACCTCTGTTGAACGGAAGCAATTTCAAAAGTGGGCGCAGGCCGGGATCCCGTGGCTGCAGCGGATTGAAAAGATTGCCCGTCCCCGCTGGCGGCAGCTCTGCACCACACGGCTTGGCCAAGTCTGGCTGGGCACCTGGATTGGCTTGATGGGGATTTCCATGATCATCCCCGTTCCAGGCACCAACACTCTGCCGGCGATGGGGGTTTTCGTCACCGCCTTTGGGCTTTTGGAAGAAGACGGGATCCTGTGCAGCTTGGGATCCCTGATCTGTGTGGCAGGAGGACTGCTGACCACTTCCATTTTGATCGGCCTGTGGTGGGGGGGAACAACCCTCTTGGATTGGCTGGGGAGATAGCCGTGCCGACACCACTTATGATTCCGGCCTTGCACCGGTTATCGGGATGTCGGGGCCAGCGCCAGATCCTGAGTGAGGCGCAACTCGATCACCTGATTGGGATCCAGCACCACCACCTGTGGTGCCGTTACATTGCCAATTACCGCTCCGGCCACCCCCGCCCCCAGCACTTCTTCTGTGGCAATGGCATTGTCTCCGGTTACCAAGCCGAGAATGGCGCCCGCTGCCGCGCCGATGGCTGCATCCTGAATGATTTTGCCTGTGGTGGTGTAGCGGGGATCCTTGACATCGTGGATGATGTCTGACTGGGCAGCCAAGGGGAACAGTTGGTTGTTGACAATGATGCTTTCCGCCACAAAACGGGTGCCCCCTGGGGCTGGCTCAAAGCGGCCATCCACCCGCGAGCCAAAAGGCACCAGAATATCCCCCTGGGCGTTGCGAATCGGGTTGCGGACGATCAAAGACATGGGCCGGGTTTCGTTGGGGGCAATGAAGAGGCGCTCGTTGAAGGGGGTGGTGGTTTGCATCAAGGTGCCCGCCGCCAGCGTGGAAAGGCGCAGGTCAAAGCCTGGCTGGGAACCGGAGGGCAAGCCCCCTGGGTTTTGTGCCACCAAGGATCCCCGGCTGAGCATGGCCTGGTGGGTGAAGGCTGCTACCTCGGCGCGAGTGGCGGGACGGTTGGGTTCCAAGAGCATCGGGTCTGGATAATTGACGATCAACCCGGCGCGGTTGGCCGCCGCAATTTGTGCCAGGGCCCAATTGGGGATGGCTGCCGCATCTCGGTAGCGGCTGAAGAGATCTCCGGGCTGAGCGGCTGGGATCGCTCCCGTGTTGCCAATGGCGTTGGTCAAAACCACCAGCGCTTCGGTGCGGGTAACGGGCTGTTCAGGACGGAAGGTGCCATCGGGAAAGCCTGCCACCAGGTTGTTGGCTGCTGCCGTCGAGATGGCGCTGGCTGCCCAGTGGGTGGGGGGCACATCCCGGAAGCCGATGAAAGTACCGGAGGTATTGCGGAGGCGGAAAGCGGTATTGACAATGGTGGCAAACTGAGCGCGGGTAACCGGCTCATTGGGGCGGAAGGTGCCATCGGGGAAGCCGTTCAACACTCCCTGAGCGGAGAGGGTCTCAATGTAGGCTTGGGCCCAGTGACCAAAGGTGTCGCGGAAAGGGGCGGCCATGGCCACCTGGCAGTGGATACCCAAGACAGCTCCCGATAGGAGTATGCCTGCTGCACGTGGAGTTAAAAGAGAGGGAAACATCGTTCGTTCACCGAGTTGTCGTAGCGCCCATCGCTGGGTCAATGGCTACTCTTATTCTGGCTATTTCCTCAGTGATGACAATGGCTAAAACCCTTACTCTGAGGTAATTTGAGCGTTTCTAACCTAAGATTTGCAGCAAAACGCAACTGCAGAAGATTGATAAGGAAACCCCTAAATCTCTGTCGCGTCAGTGCTGCCTATCCATTACGCCCCAGCCTGGCCACTCTTGAGGGTCATGGGGGAGCAACAACCTATTGGTTGAATCCATGGGATCCCAACTGGCGGGCCACCAGGGCGGGAAGTTGAGCCAACGGGATCCCTTCCAGGACTTCTGTCGCAAAAGCACAGGTGAGCAATTGGCGGGCCTGAGCTTGGGGAATACCCCGGCTTTGCAGATAGAAGATCT
Source organism: Thermostichus sp. MS-CIW-26 (assembly GCF_054059115.1). Classification (NCBI taxonomy): domain Bacteria; kingdom Bacillati; phylum Cyanobacteriota; class Cyanophyceae; order Thermostichales; family Thermostichaceae; genus Thermostichus; species Thermostichus sp. MS-CIW-26. Next base: position 34,335 of record NZ_JBSSBV010000021.1, on the reverse strand, counting down.
CTTCCATCTCCAGTTGGCTAACGGTGGCCCCGTGGGCACATTTGACGTTGTCAGCAAAGATTTCCAGTTGCGGCTGGGTGTTGACCCGTGCTTTGGGGCCTAGGAGCAGGTTGCGGTTGGTCTGGGCGGCATCTGTCAGTTGGGCCTCTCGGCTCACCAGAATCCGTCCGCTGAAGACCGCATGGGCCGTCTCGTCCACGATGCACTTGTGCAATTGGCGGCTGCTGCCGTGGGGGGCCTGATGCACCAAGCGGGAGTGGGTGTCGCTGTGCTGGGATCCCTTCAGCAGCGTTAGCCCCTGCAGTTGGGTGTGGGCCTGGGCTCCGGCTTGGGTGATCTCCAGGTTGTGGCGAGAAAACTGGGATCCCCACTGAATCGCCTGGAGGCGGTAGTGGCTGTTGCGGCTTTGGCGCACGGCGGTCTGGTTGATGTGGAAGGCTGGGGATCCCTGCCTTTGCAAAATCACATGGTGCAAACGAGATCCCTCTGCCAGGGCGATCTCCGTAACCGCGTTGCCAAAGGGGATCCCGGATCCCAGGGATACATGATCTTCGATCAGCGTGAGGGAGCTGTGGGCTTGCAAAGACAGCAGGCAGCGGGGCTGGGCCAAAACGGCCTCTCCCTCAGGAGCCACCGTTATGAACAGCAGGTGCAGCGGTGACGGAACTTCCTGGCCGGGCTGTAGGCCAATCTGGATCCCATCTCCCAGATGAGCGGTGTTGAGGGCCGTAAACACATCCGTCTTGGCCAGGGTTTGCAGCAACTCCCCTGGGGCTTGGGCTAAAGGGATCACCTGCAAAGCGGTGGGCAGGCCGCTCAAATCAGAAAGCTGGGGGGCAAAGTAGCCGTTGACGAACACGGCGCGGCTATAGCTGGCTTCCGGCCAAAGCCAGGGCTCTAGGGTTGCTGCATCCAGAGCCGGATCCGCCGCGGCAGCCAGGCGAAACTCGTGGGCCAGCAGTGGCGAGAGATCGCTGTATTTCCAATCCTCTTCCCGTGGGGTCGGGATCCCCAGTTCGGCCAATTGGGCGCGGGCCTGCTGCCTAAGGGTGGTGTAGGGATCCTGCCTTTCCGGGATTTGGCCGAGGATGTGCTCCAGGAATAGGCGGCTCTCTGGGGCAAAAGGTTTGGGCAAGGTGGCGCTCATCCCTCTTTCTCCTGCCGAGATGTCGCAGCTGCCGGTTCTTGACCCGACTGAGTTTTGATCCAGTCGTAGCCCCGTTCCTCCAGCTCCAGCGCCAAGGTCTTGTCCCCACTGATGACGATACGACCCCCCTCCATCACGTGCACGTAGTCGGGGGTAACATAGTCCAGCAAGCGTTGGTAGTGGGTGATCAAGAGCATGGCATTCTCAGAGCCGGCCAGTCGGTTGATGCCCTGGGCCACAATGCGCAGCGCGTCGATATCCAGGCCGGAATCCGTCTCGTCCAAAATGGCCAGCGTGGGCTCCAACACCGCCATTTGCAGGATCTCGTTGCGCTTTTTCTCACCGCCGGAAAAGCCCTCATTCACAGAGCGCTCCAAAAAAACGGGATCCATTTTGACAATATCCAACTTTTCCCGTACCAGGTCGTCAAAATCCAGAGCATCCAGTTCCGGCTGATCCCGATATTTCTGGCGAGCGTTGTAGGCGGCGCGCAGGAAATCCAAGTTGCTCACCCCTGGGATTTCGATGGGGTATTGAAATGCCAAAAAGATCCCTGCCCAAGCCCTCTCTTCTGGCTCCATCTCCAAGAGATTTTTTCCCAGGTAGAGGATCTCGCCCCCCGTCACCCTGTAGTCAGGGTGGCCGGCTAAGATCTTGGAAAAAGTGCTTTTTCCAGAACCATTGGGGCCCATGATGGCGTGGATTTCTCCGGCGCGAATTTCCAGGCTCAACCCCTTGAGAATGGGGGTGCCATCGATCTCGGCGCTGAGATCTCGAACGGATAAGATGACAGGGCTGTTTTCGCAGATCATAGCTAGACTCTAGAGTTGCCACTGAAGGGCAGGGATTGGAAGGTTAAGGGATCCCTAAACCAGGTTTGGATTTTGGGCCTAAGGATCCCCTATAGCTCTATTGGGAGTGGCGATTGAGGATATCCCGGATCTCTGTCAGCAAAACCACTTCTGGTGGGGGCAATGTGGGAGGAGATTCTTCCTCCTTTCGCTGTAGGGTGTTGATCGCCTTCACCAGTAAGAAGATGGCAAAAGCGATAATCACAAAATCAAACACAGCTTGCAGAAAGCTACCGTAGTTAATCGTAACTGGGTCTTCAGGACTTCCACCGATTTTCCAGACCAAGTTCTGGAAGCTCACTCCACCAATCATCAAGCCTAAAACCGGAGTAAATAGATCTGCTACAAAAGAAGTCACAATCTTCCCAAAAGCACCTCCAATAACAACGCCAACAGCCAAATCTAAGGCATTGCCCCGGCTGATGAACTTTTTGAACTCCTCCAGAAATGCCCTCATGGGGAACTTCTCCTGCCTAGCCTTACGGTTCAAAACTCCTTGATTATCCCCTCTCCCCCCCTGCATCCATGCGCTGTTTGCAACGTCGCCAAGCCCTTGGGCCGCCTCTGGCTTCAGGGGATCACAGCCCTCTGCCTTGGGAGTTACCTAACCCCTTACCCTTCTCCTGAAAATGGCAGCGCCTGCTCCCACAGCGTGTCAGCGGCATCGCCCACTTGCTCAGCTTCGCATTGGGAGCAATCCCCTAGCCGACGGATCCCTCTAACTTCAGGCTCAGCAATCGATCGGCTTCTACAGCAAACTCCATCGGCAGTTGGTTGAACACTTCTCGGCAGAAGCCGCTGATGATCATGGACACAGCATCTTCCGCAGAGATGCCGCGGGACTGGAAGTAGAACAATTGCTCTTCTCCAATCTTAGAGGTGGAAGCTTCGTGCTCCACTTTGGCGGTGTTGTTTTGCACCTCGATATAGGGGAAGGTGTTGGCGCTGCACTGATCCCCGATCAACATGGAATCGCACTGGGAAAAATTGCGGGCACCTTCCGCTTTCGGCCCGATTTTGACCAGGCCGCGGTAGCTGTTTTTGGAATGCCCAGCCGAGATCCCTTTGGAGATAATTTTGCTGCGGGTGTTGCGGCCCACGTGAATCATCTTGGTGCCGGTATCGGCCTGCTGGTAGTTGTTGGTTAGGGCAACCGAGTAAAATTCGCCCACCGAGTTTTCCCCCACCAGCACACAGCTGGGGTACTTCCAGGTGATGGCGGAGCCGGTCTCCACTTGCGTCCAGGAGATCTTGGAGTTTGCCCCCTGACACAGGCCGCGCTTGGTTACAAAGTTATAAATGCCCCCTTTGCCGTTTTCGTCGCCGGCATACCAGTTCTGCACCGTCGAGTACTTGATCTCGGCATTGTCTAGGGCGATCAGCTCCACCACCGCCGCATGCAGTTGGTTGGTGTCGAACATGGGGGCAGTACACCCTTCCAAGTAGCTGACGTAGGATCCCTCGTCGGCAATGATCAAGGTGCGCTCAAACTGGCCCGATTCGCCGTTGTTGATGCGGAAATAGGTGGAAAGCTCCATGGGACAGCGCACCCCTTTGGGCACATAGACAAAGGATCCATCACTGAACACTGCCGAGTTCAGCGCCGCGTAGTAGTTATCAGCAATGGGAACCACACTGCCCAAGTACTTGCGCACCAGCTCCGGATACTCCCGCAGTGCCTCCGACATGGAGCAGAAGATCACGCCTTCCTTGGCCAGCTTTTCCCGGAAGGTGGTGGCCACCGAAACGCTGTCGAAGATGGCATCCACCGCCACATTGGCCAGCCGCTTCTGTTCAGACAAGGGGATCCCCAATTTCTCGAAGGTCTCCAACAGCACCGGATCCACTTCGTCCAGGCTCTTTTTCTTGGGCTGCACCTTGGGGGCCGAGTAGTAGACAATGTTTTGGTAGTCGATGGGCGGGTAGCTGACGTTGGGCCAGGTGGGCTCGCTCATCTTCAGCCACTGGCGGTAGGCCCGCAGCCGGAACTCTAGCATAAAGTCTGGCTCCCCTTTCTTGGCCCAGATCTGCCGAATCACCTCTTCGTTCAAGCCTTTGCCAATCGACTCAGAGGGGATGTCGGTTACAAAGCCGTACTTGTAGGGCTGGTTGACCAGGGCGCGGACGCTCGTAGACATGGATGGCTCTCGGGTAGTGACAGGGTAGAAACGCGACTAAGACAGATGGCCAAATAAAACAACAGAGTTGTTGTTTAACTGATCCTCAGGTTACTTTAGCAATGATCCCGTTGTCAAAATAGCAGAGAGCTGTGCTGGCAGCGGCAGCCGATGGATCCCAGTCTAACCAGGAGGGCGAGGGTGGACAGCGCGCGCAAGATCACCGGGCAGGTCGCTCAACCCGCTTCGAGTAAGCAGGCCATCTTGGTCTATCTGCGCAAGGCGGGGCAGGCCAACGCCCAAACTCTGGCAGAGCACCTGCGCATTTCTCCCCAGGCCATCCGCCGCCACCTCAAGGATCTGGAGGCAGAGGGGTTGATCCAACATATCGCTCAACCCAATGGTCTAGGGCGACCCCAGCATCTCTATCAGCTCAGCCCCTTGGGAGAAGAGCAGTTCCCCGCCAGCTACGATGAGTTTGCCCTTGGCCTGCTCAACACCCTGGCCGAAACCCTGGGATCCGAACAGATGGGATCCCTTCTCCACCACCAGTGGCAGCGCAAAGCCCGGGAGTATCAGGCCCAACTGGGATCTGGATCCCTACGGGAGCGGCTGGAGCGCTTGGTGCAGTTGCGCCAGGCGGAGGGTTACATGGCGGAGTACTACCCCTATCCTGCCGACCTGACTGTGCCGCTAGCAGCAGAGGGATCCGAGTATTACGTCGAGCAGTATGTGTTGGTTGAGCACAATTGCGCCATTGCCCAGATTGCCCACACCTTTCCCAGCGTCTGCGGCCACGAACTGGAGATGTTTGCTGCCGCCTTGCCCGATTGCCGAGTAGAGCGCATCACCTGGCAGGTGCAGGGAGAACACCCCTGCGGCTACTGGATTGCCAAGCCGGCGGCTCGGTCGACTTAAGACTTCCCCAGGAAACCGGATCCCTGAGGTGTCAAACGAGGTTTTTTCGGGTATAGTTATCTCGTACAGGTTTTAAGTTTGCTCTCCGCATGGTCTGGCGCGCTTCCTTTTTTGGCTACTTTAGCTTTCCCTGGCAACGACCAGGGCAGAAGGGTGGCGCGTAAACAAAGACCTACAGTTTACCCGAGTCAGTCCTGAAGCCCTGAGCCCAGCGCCAGGGCTTTTTTGATGGCTCGACGACCCCATCTACCCACTTGCACGCTGAGGACAGTTCCATGCCCCCTCAAACCGACAATTGCAATATCCAAGAGGTGACTCCCTTGATTGCCCCTGCTGCTGTCAAGGCCAAGCTGCCCCTTACGGAAACGGCAGCCCAGGTGGTGCTCTCCACTCGGCAAGCCATCCGCGACATCATCCACGGACGGGATCTCCATCGCTTGGTGGTGATCGTCGGCCCCTGTTCCATCCACGATCCCGCAGCGGCTCTGGAGTATGCCCATCGCCTCAAGCGGGTGGCCGACCAAACTCGGGAGCACCTAGTGGTTGTCATGCGTACGTATTTTGAGAAACCCCGCACCACGGTGGGCTGGAAGGGCCTGATCAACGATCCCCACCTGGATGGCTCCTGCGACATTGCCACCGGCCTGCAACTGGCCCGTTCCATTCTCTTGCAGATCAACGAGCTGGGCCTGGCCTGTGCCACCGAGATGCTGGATCCGGTGACCCCTCAATACACGGCGGATCTGGTGAGCTGGGCGGCCATTGGCGCCAGAACCATCGAAAGCCAAACTCACCGGGAAATGGCCAGCGGTCTCTCCATGCCTGTGGGCTTCAAAAACGGCACCGACGGGCGGCTGGAAATTGCGCTCAATGCCATTCTCTCCGCCAGCCATCCCCACAGTTTCCTGGGCATCGGCCAAGATGGCATGACGGCTCTGGTGAAAACCACCGGCAACCCGGATCGGCACATTGTGTTGCGGGGGGGAGGGGGCAAGACCAACTACGGCCCGGAAGATGTGGCGCGGGCGGCACTGCTGATGAAGGATCAAGGGATCCCTCGCTCGGTGATGGTGGACTGCTCCCATGACAACTCCCACAAAAATTACCGCAACCAGGGATCCGTCTGTCGAGCGGTGCTACAGCAGTACCAGGCGGGGCAGCGGGCTCTGATGGGGCTGATGCTGGAGAGCAACCTCTACCCGGGCAAGCAAACCTGGCAGGAAGGGGCGTCGCTCCAGTACGGGGTTTCCATCACCGATGGCTGCATCGGCTGGGAAGAGACGGAAGATCTGTTGTGGGAGATGGCAGCGACCGTAGAGGGGAGAGCGTTGGCCCTCAGCCATTGAGGGATGGGGATCCCGGAGTTTGTTAAAGAATCAAAAAGGAAATGGGGACAAGGGGCAGCCTGCTCCTAGGGTCGAGCCAAGGTTTCGTTGTTTCGCCAGGCCCTGCGGGATAGGGTCTCCAGGTCGAGCTGGGAGGTTGTGATGGAGCTACAGATCCCCACCAGTGTCAGCAGCGACGGTCAGCAGCCCTATCCGGATCCCGATCGGATCCCTCGGCAACCCCCTGAGCAGTTGCGAGATCGGCTGATCGTCTCCGGCCTGCGCTACTACGGTTATACCGGTTTTGATGAGGCGGAACGGGCTTTGGGGCAATGGTTTGAGGTGGATTTCGAGTTGTGGGCGGATCTGCGCCCGGCTGCTCTCAGCGGCCAACTGTGTGATAGCCTCGACTACCGTTCTGCAGTGGCCGGGATTGCGGAACTGGTGAAAAGCAATCAGTTTGTGCTGATCGAGAGCTTGGCGGAGGCGATTGCCGAAATGGTGCTGCGGGAGACAGGGGCCAGCAAAGCTAAGATCCGATTGACCAAGTGTCATCCCCCGATCCCGGAGCTGACGGGGCGGGTTACTGTGGAGATTGTTCGTCCCTAGAACTTCTCTTAACCCTTTCCTACCGACCCTGTGCTTGCTCTAGAACTTGCTTCTCGTACCTCTGAGGACTGGATCGAACAGGCTACCCGGCACATCGATCTGGTCTTGCTAGACCACGCCAATTGTGAGAAAAAAGCAGCGGGCAACGCCCTCAGCTTGCTGTTTCGCTACCCGGCTAACGGGCGTTTGGTGGAAACCCTCTCGCCGCTGGCGCGGGAGGAGCTGCAGCATTTTGAGCGGGTGCATCGCCACCTGCAACGGTTGGGGATCCCCATCAAGCCCTTGTCGGCTGCGCCCTATGCCGGTCGTCTGAACCAACACCTGCGCCGCTCCGAGCCGGAGCATCTGTTGGATACCCTGCTGGTGGCAGCCATTATCGAGGCCCGCAGCCACGAACGCTTGGGCCTGTTGGGGATCCACGCGCCCGACCCAGAGCTGCGGCAGTTTTATCTCTGGCTGGCGGCTGCGGAGGAGCGCCATTGGCAGCTTTATTTGGATTTGGCCTTGGATCAGTTCCCTGCCGATCAGGTGCAGGAGCGGCTCGATACTCTACTCCAGGTGGAGGCCGAGATCTTGTCTTCCCTTCACCCCGAACCCCGTGTTCACAGCTAGCCCCACTCCGTTTCCCCCCGCGGTGCAGCTCCCATGTTTCAAGCGACGCGGCAGTGGTTGGCCTTCTGGTATACAACGGTTACGGCAGTGTTGCTGCTGTTGTTTGCCGGCAGCTTCTATTGGTACGTGCAGTCAACCCTGATCGAGCGGGTGGACGATACCCTTGGCCATGTGGTGGAAATTGTCGAGCGGTCTTTGGTGGTGGATGAGAGCCTCTTGGATCCGCAGCAAGCCCGCCGCAGCTTGGAGGCCAGCTTTCGGGATGATCCCAGCACCCTAGAGGACGATCACATCGACTTGGAGTGGTTCGGCCCTCAGGGAACGCTCATCTGGTCCACGGTACCCGGCGGGATCCCTGCCCCCCTATTGACCGAGGGATCCCTGCACACTGCCCGCATCGCTCCTGGGTATTGGCTGCGTCAGTTCACCGAGCCGATCGTGGCCCATGGGAAGCTGCTGGGCTATCTGCGGGTCAGCCATCCTTGGTTTGAGGTGAGCAAGCCAACGCGACAGTTGATCCGGGATCTTTCCCTCTGGGTGGTGGCCGGCTTGACGAGTGTGGGGGCCATTGGCTGGATGCTCTCCGGTTTGGCCATGCAGCCCATCCGGCAGTCTTATCAGCAGCTCAAGCAATTTACCGCCGATGCCTCCCACGAGCTGCGCAGTCCCTTGGCCAGCATCCAAACCGCGGTACAGGTGGCTTTGGCAGATTCCCAATTGGATGCCGACACCCGGCAGCGCTGGCAGATGGTGGAGCGGCTGTGTTTGCGGCTGGGTCGCCTGGTGGATGACCTGCTGTTTCTGGCCCGCCACGACAGCGGTATGGTGCCTTTCCAACCCCGTTGCTGTGCGCTGGATGCTCTGCTGCTGCAGGTGGTGGAAGAGCTGCAGGGCCTGGCCAACCAAAAACAGATCCGCTTGCAGCTGGAGATTGCTGCCCCTGAGAGCGGGACGGAACCTTCTCCCGCCCAGGTGGATCCCTTCGGTTTTTGGGGAGATGAAGATCAATTGGCCCGCCTGTTCACCAACCTGATTGAAAACGCCCTTCTCCACACTCCCCCGCAAGGAGAGGTGCAGGTGAGGCTGGAACAACGGCTGCGCTCCGGATCCCCAGAGCTGGTGGTACGGGTACAAGATACCGGGCCAGGGATCCCGCCTCAGGCTCTGCCCCATGTGTTCGATCGCTTTTATCGAGCAGATCCGGCTCGCAGCGGGGATCCCGGTCGCCTCTCGGGGTCAGGTTTGGGGCTGGCGATCGTCAAAAGCATTGCCCAACAGCATCAAGGTCAGGTGCAGGTGGAGAGCGAGCTGGGCCAGGGATCCAGCTTTGAAGTTATTTTGCCCCAGCGGCAGTTGGAAATCTGTACCCCAGAGAGAGTCTAAAAGTGCTCTGGAAAACAGACAGCCCTCGGTCAATATGCTAGCTTTAAGCCAAGATTGACTGAGTCTTTATTCAGAACTGTATTAAGAACCGTATTGGCCCAGTTGAACTGGATTTTTGGGTACTAGAGATCTTTCCTTTCCAGATTTAAGAACTTCTCTTTTTCCCCGATAAAACGGCAGAGATGGGATCGGATCCCAGGCTCTTGCCCTTCTCAGCCGGCTGCTGAGCTGTTGATTGGGTGATGAGTGAGTGCAGTCCGCCCGCGCAGCCCCACAATTTCCCATTGAATCCTGTGCCAGGAAAACGTTATGTATCGCTTCCAGGTTCGTGCCATCACCCAGCCGGGCGAGAGAATTGCCTTGGTGGGATCCAGCGCAAAATTGGGCTCCTGGGATCCCTGCCATTGCATTTGGCTGCAGACGGATCCCGCTCATTATCCGCTGTGGTGGGTAGAGTTGCCGTTGAGCCCAGCAGACGGCACGCCCGGCCCGTTGTTGCCCTATAGCGGGTGTTCAAAAGAAATCCCTCGAGTAGAGTACCGGTATCTGCGCGTGCAAGCCGGTGGCGAAGTGATTTGGGAATCCACCGCTGTCAATCGCTGGGTGCCACTTGAGCCAGAACCTTTACCGGCAGTTTTGATTGTCGAGGATGGGGAGTTTGGCCAGATCCCTGCCTATCCTTACGGCTATTTTGCCGATCCCATTCCTGAGGTCGAACCGGAAAATCCGCAAGGGCTAAAAGTCGTCATTTTGGGCAGCTCCGTTGCCCTGGGGTGCAGCGCCTGGCTGTTGCGAGGTTGGGCTTGGCTGTTGCAGAAAGCTCTACAAGAGCGCTATGGCCATCAAGTGCGAAATCTCTCCCAATTGGGGGCCAATGTCAGCCGAACTCTGTTGCGGTTTGAGCAGGCGGTGATCCCTGAACATCCCGATGTCGTTATTGTTGCTTTGTCTTTGGGAAATGAAGGCTTGGCATCGGCCTTGCCCCAGCATCGCCGCGCCCTGCAGAGACGGTTTGAAAACGGCCTGCAGCGGCTAATTCAGCGAATTCAAGACATTGGAGCCTTGCCAGTTCTGGGAGGGGTTTATCCCCATGCAAACTACGGCCCAGAACAGCATCTTCTTTTGCAAGAAACTCAGCAAAGAATGCTCAGCTGGGGATGCCCTGTGTTCAATTGGCTGCCTCATTTGGAAGATGGACAGGGCCGCTGGAAACCAGACCTTGCTTTTGACCCAGCTCACCCCAATTCCAAGGGTCATCAGGTCATGTTTGAGGCCATCGATCTCTCTCTTCTGGATCCCGGCCAAGTTAGTTCAGCTCGTGGCAAGCTTGCTCAACCCGTTGGGGAGCAGGTCATTTTTGAAGAGGAGCATGGTTTTTGGGTGACTGCAGAAACAGGCAAAAACCAATTTCGCATCGTGAATATAACTCCCTACCCTTATACCATCACGCCCACTTGGCAACCTTTGCAAGCCGCTTTCCAAAAAGCAGGTCTACAGCCGGGTCTGTATATTGGCAAAAGCGATGAAAGGCTAGGGGATGCTACCTTATATTCCCTTTCCGTACAAGAAGATGGTTCGGTGCAAACCACCCTCTCCATTCCTGCGGATGCCGATCTTGTCTTCTCCCCAGTAGCCCAGTTCTTTTCCTCGGAATCAGTAGAAACGATCTTCGAGGATGGATCGTTGATCCTTCTCAAGCTCAGTGGATCCTCAGAAGGCTCTTCTGATCCCATGCCTCGCCTGTGCGTGATCAACCAGAGCAATCACGAGTACAACATCCACCCCATGTGGAAGGAAGTGCGGGCCGCTCTCAAAGCCATGCCAGCGGGTGTTTATGAAGATCCGAGCCACCGGGAAGCTCTCTTCCGCACCTTGATGATCGGGGAAGGCGGCCTCGAAAGCCGGGTAAAGGCTGCTCCCGAATCGGTCATGCTGCTGGAATACACCTGCAAATTATCGGATATTCATCGTGTTGCCATTGTGCCGTTAGGGGATCGCTGCGCGGTGCGAATGCTGCTCTACAAGTTGGAATATGACGGGCCTGCCTTTCCTTTTGATTTGACACGCACCAGCAATTTGGCTGATGTGGCCGATATGATCCACAACGAGTTTCAGGGCATGTGGGATCCGCAATATTTACACTACAGCCCTGAAGATCGGCGAATTTACCACAGCAAGTGGACGGGCCTCTCCTTTGGCCATGAGGTGGAAGAGGGGGAGGATCCACTTCAGAATATGCACCCCATCCATGAGCGAATGCGAACTCGCTACACTGCTCGCGCCAAGCGTTTTATGTATGTTTTGGAAAAAGCCGATAAAGTCTTGTTTGTGCGCACAGGGGGTTGCCGGCGAGAGGCCGTTGTTGACTTAATGGATAAGCTGGCGGCTAAGCGCAGGGGCAAGCCTTTTCTGCTGCTGATTGTTTCTCCTCAGTCTTCTGATGAGTTTGCCGGGATCCCCAATGTTATCCATTATGAGATGGAGTTAAATCCCGACCGCATGTGTGCAGATCCTGAGCATTGGAAGTACTGCACAGGGGTAATGAGAGATATTCTCCATTCTTTGGGGGTCTCTACCCGAAATCTTTTCTGGTGCCCTCCACAACTGTAGCCGTTCCAAGGTTTCACTGCAATTCGAAAGAATGATCGCTGCTGCCCAAACGCTCCGCGCCGCTTCCGCGACCACCCCCAACTCTTCTCCCAAAGGGACTCTGAGGTGTTCAACTCCAGAAAGCTGATGATCGGACTCGAACCGACGACCTGCTCATTACGAGTGAGCTGCTCTACCAACTGAGCTACATCAGCAGGGCTTTGAAGTGAGGACTGGATAGGAGAATCCGCAGACCCACCGGTGGGCCTATCGATTCTAACTCATCCTTGCCTTGCTCGGGATCCCCAGCGCCATAGCCCCAAAGATAGCCCCAACGTCAGCCACGCCAGCCAATCCCCCGCGCGATTGTAGAAAGTTGTCTCAGAACGCCGCTTCACTTCTCCCGTAATCACCCCCCGCTGAAAGATGGGGCCAACCTGCTGGAGCCGACCTGAGGGATCCACCACCAGATTGCCGCCTGTGTTATTGACAAACACCACGCCCCGCCGATTTTCCACAGCCCGGAAAACCGAGAGCTGGCCATGCAACATCGGCCAGTGGCTATTACCAAACCAGCTATCATCCGAAATCACGATCAAAGACTCGGCGCCGCGACGGGTTAAAGTTCGGCTGGGCGCAGGCAAGACGCTCTCCAAGCAGATCATCACCCCCAAAGGCCCGAAAAGCTCCCCTCCGTCCAGAGGCCGATAGCCATCGGGTGAAGGCACGTAGCGCCCCGACTCGAAATAGGGAAAGATCCACTGCTTGCCAAACCAATCCAGTAAGTTGCCCCGGGCGTCAAGCAATAGGGCCGTGTTAAAAAATCGCTGCTCTGGCTCCGGCAAATGGGCTGTGCGGGGATCCGGCTCTGTTGCCCCCGTAATCAAAGCGCCTTCCGGCGGCAGAATCGCTTGCATTGGCTCGATCACGTAGGGTTCCAGGCCAGTATTCAGCAGCCGTGCCCGCAGCGCCCCCTCCGGCCAAACCACCAACTGTGCCCCAGCAGCCACCCCCTGGGCAGAAAGCTGATGCAGCTCCCGGTAGCGCTCCAGGCGGTAGTTCCAACTGCGATCGGCTTCCAGCCAAGCCACCTGCTGCACCGCCGCCACCCGAAAGTCAGGATCCCTGTTTTCGACGGCCAAGGCATCGAAGTCGGCCAGGCGTGCGCTTCCATAGGCCAAGACCAGCCCCGTCAACCCCAGGCCGCAGGCGAGCGTACCCCAGAAATCCCTGTTCCTGAGCATCTCACCCAAAACGTTTCTCAGGGATCCCCCAGCCGCCTGCCACCGGCTAGAAATCTGCCTGGCCATCTGCCAAAGAACCCCATTGACGAACACGGCATAGAAGGTAACCCCCCAGATCCCCGTAACATCGGCTACTTGGATCCCGAGGGGCCAGTCGAACAACAGGGATCCCCAGTGGAAAGGGATGGGCCACCAGAGCAAGCCCAACAGCCCATCCAAGCCTGTCCAGACCGTGGCCAAGCCCAGCGGACGTGCCCAAGCCGGCAGGGGGCGGCTCAGCTCCAAACTGAGGAGCGTAGCAGTGGTGAAAAAGAGGGGGATCAGGGGAGCCACCACCACGCCCCCCAGGATCTCCCAGGCGCTCAACACCTTAACCGAGAAGGGATCCACCCAGAAGGCATACAGGCAAACCCAAAACCAGAGGCCATAGGCCAAACGCCACCGCGCCCACCCTTGCCGTTGCTCGCACAGGCCAAACAGCAGGGCTAAGCCCAGCAGCGCTCCCGGAAACCAGTGCCACCAGCGGTTGGGGGATCCCAGACAAAGCAGCACAATGGCCAAACCCATCAGCCAGCGGGATCCCTCGCCTGGATTTCTCTTTTGGGGCAGATCCTGCTGTTGAGTTGAAGATTTCAGTTCCAGCTTCATCACCTCAATAAAGTTCAGCCTGTTCGGGAAACCCCACGTAATGCCCTAGGATTGAACACGCCCTTGCCAACAGATCTTCTCCAGAGTAGCGTTTTGCAGCAGCCGGGAATATCTCCTGGAGCACAGGGCTCCTACTGCCCGAATCTGAAGCTGTGTTAACATTTTGCATAACTTCAGGGGGCTGGTGCCTCCCGGCTTGGGTTAGGGATCCCGTCAGCGGTGCGCGGCACTATGGGCAAAGTTTTGGTTTTGAATGCCTCCTACGAGCCGCTCAACATCACCAGTTGGCGCAGGGCGGTCGTTCTTTTGCTCAAGGGCAAGGCCGAGCAAATCGAGCACAATGGCCGAGTGGTGTACGGCAACATTCCCTTGCCCACTGTCATTCGTCTGCGCCACTATGTCCACGTTCCCCATAAGGAGATCCCGCTCACGCGCCGCAACGTCCTCTACCGGGATGGGCATCGTTGTCAGTACTGCGGCTGCTTCGGCGAAGATCTCACCCTGGATCACGTGATCCCTCGGTCTCGTGGCGGCGGGGATACTTGGGAAAATGTGGTCAGTGCCTGTGTGCGCTGCAACGTGAAAAAAGGGAACCGCACCCCCCGCGAAGCCGGTATGCCCCTGCTGCGCCAACCCCGCCGTCCCCACAGCACTCTTTACTTTGAAATCTCCAAAGCCGTCGGCAGTGGTTCCCATCGAGAATGGTCTAAGTACACCATCGGCCTAGAAGGGGATCCCCAGGGGGAATCGTTGGACAGCCCAAGCTAGACGGGCCGCCTAGGGATGGACTTCCGATACAGGGGCAGCTTTGGAAATGGGGGGAGAAGTGGTGGCCGGGATCCCGGTCTCGATCCACCGGTGAATCAGGGCATTGACCTCTTCGGGGCGCTCATCGTGGGGGCAGTGGCCAGCCTCCAGGAAGTATTCCACCGCTTGAGGGTAGTGGGCCCGGTACAGCTTAGAGCGTTCCCGCGCCCGCATCCAGGGATCCCGTTCTCCCCAGATCAACAACAGCGGGCGCACCAAGCTGCACAGCAGCTCATCTACATACCGTCCCTTCTGCCCACCTCGCATCAAGGCCACAAACACATCGGCAGCCCCCGGATCCTGGGTGGGGCGATGGATGGCCTCGACCAGCTGATCGGTCACGGCTGCCGGGTCGTAGTAAACCTGCTTCAGCTTGGCTCGGATCACGTGCGGCTGCCGCAAATACTGAAACAGCAGGTAAGACACCAGGCGCTGGCGCAGGCCCCAGCCCACCAATCCGCCTATCCATTGCCGCCATCCGGTCGGGGATCCCTTGAGGGTGGAAAACCCACCTGCCCCATTCAAAAGCACCACGCCCCGCACCCACTCCGGCCACTCCGCCGCAAAACTGAGCACCACATAGCCGCCCAGGGAGTTGCCGATCCCCACCACAGGCCGACGGATTACCTGTTGGCAAAAGTCCCGCAGCTGATCCCGCCAGATTTCGGCGCGGTAGTCCCAGTTGGGCTTGGCGGAGCGACCGAAACCCAGCAAATCGATGGCGTACACCTGGTAGTGTTGAGCCAATTCGGGAATGTTCTTGCGCCAGTGGTCGGTGGAGGCTCCAAAGCCGTGCACCAGAAGCAGAGGCTGCCCCTGCTCACCCTGTTTGACGTAATGAACTGACTGCCCCCGCCAGATCCACTGCGCCGAAATGGGAGTGGCCGATGCCGATGTCGAAGCCATAGGAGTTGCTTGTAAGCCTTTCTTAATTCTAGGTTCTTTGCAGCTACTCCAGGGGGAAGCCCACCCTCTACGGGCAACGTAAGAGCAGGGGGCCTGTTAGACATAACCTCTGCTTTTTAGGCTTTGTATCACCAGGTCAATACATTCGGAGATGCTTTGCTCGGCAGTTTTGCACACCACCTCCGGCTGTTCCGGCGGCTCGTAGGGATCGTCAATACCGGTAAAGTGCTGGATTAAGCCTGCCCGCGCCTTTCGATAGAGGCCCTTCACATCCCGGCGTTCGCACACCTCCAGGGGGGCATCCACAAAGACTTCGATAAAGCTGCCAATATACTGCCGTACCTCCTGCCGTGCTGCCCGATAGGGGGAAATGGCCGACACCAGCACAATCACCCCGTGCCGAGTCAGCATCTCCGCCACAAAGCCGATGCGGCGAATGTTCTCATCCCGATCCGCTTTGCTGAAGCCCAGACCCTTGGTGAGATGTTGCCGCACCAGGTCCCCATCGAGCACTTCCACCGGCAGCCCCCAAGCGCGCAACTGCTGGGCCACGCCGCAGCTCAGGGTGGTTTTGCCCGCCCCGCTCAACCCTGTAAACCAGACCGTTACCCCCCGCCGCGACATCGGTTCGTAGGGATCCCTGAATCTTGGGCCCTGCCAGAATATCATCTCCAAAAGCAGGGTGGTACACTCGAAACACGGCTTGCGCCAGCCCCAAAGCGCTCCGCGCCGCCAACACGACAGCAATCTTTTACCGGCCATGTCTCCTCTAACTTCGCCTCTTGCCAGTGCCCCCTCGGGATCCCCGACAACTGCCGAGCTGTTTGCCGAGCATGTGATGGCCACCTATGGGCGCTATCCCCTGACCTTGGTGCGCGGGCAGGGGTGTCGGGTTTGGGATGAGCAGGGGCGCGAGTACCTGGACTTTGTGGCCGGCATTGCCACCTGTACCCTGGGGCATGCCCACCCGCTGTGGATTCAGGCGCTCACCGAGCAGGCACAACAGTTGCACCATGTTTCCAACCTTTACTACAACCAGCCGCAGGCACAACTGGCTCAATGGCTGACCCAGCACTCCTGTGCCGACAAGGTGTTTTTCTGCAACTCAGGGGCGGAAGCCAATGAGGGAGCCATTAAGCTGGCTCGCAAGTATGCCCACACGGTGCGCGGGATCCAAGATCCGATGATCCTCACCGCCCATGCCAGCTTCCATGGCCGCACCCTGGCCACCATTACCGCCACCGGCCAGCCCAAATACCAAAAAGACTTTGCCCCTCTGGTGCCCGGCTTTGATTACGTTCCCTACAACGACATCGAGGGCACAGCAGCGGTGTTGGAGCGCTGGGGCGAGCGGGTGTGTGCCGTGCTGTTGGAGCCGTTGCAGGGGGAAGGGGGGGTTGTGCCGGGGGATCCCGCCTATTTTCAATGGTTGCGCCGGATCTGCAGCGAGCGGGGCATTCTGCTGATTTTGGATGAGGTGCAGGTGGGCATGGGCCGTACTGGCATGCTATGGGGCCACTGTAACCTGGGGGTGGAGCCGGATGTGTTCACCTTGGCCAAGGGCCTGGCCGGTGGGATCCCCATCGGGGCCTTGTTGGCGAAAGACTTTTGCGCCGTGTTTCAGCCGGGGGATCACGCCAGCACCTTTGGGGGCAACCCCTTGGCTTGTGCGGTGGGTCTGGCGGTTTGCCGCACGCTAATGTCGGAGAGTTTGGTTTGGAATGCCCAGCAGACAGGGGTGTATCTGCGTCAGGGGCTGTCCCGCTTGGCGGAGCAGTTTCCGCAGCTCGTTGAGCAAGTGCGGGGCTGGGGCCTGATTCAGGGCTTGGTGGTGCGCATCCCGGCGGCTGAAGTGGTCAAGGCAGCCATGGACTGCGGGCTGTTGTTGGTGCCGGCAGGATCCCAGGTGGTGCGCTTTGTGCCCCCCTTGATCGTCACCCCGGCAGAAATTGACGCGGCTCTAGCGATGTTGGCATCGGCTTTGCAAAGGTTGGCCGCCTCCCTTGGCCATTCCGGGGCAGCCTAGCCTCGCCAGACTTGCCGCAGAAAGGCCTGCAACTGCTGTCGGGCAGGGAGCTCGTGGGGAGCGGGATCCCTTGCCTGCTCCAAAAGGGGCAACACCTCCTCCGCATAGGCCGGGACAAAGCCGGCAGCAGGCCAGAGCAAATCCGAGGTGGCCCGCAGGTTGAAGACTTGGGATCCCTGCCTGAGCAGGAGAGGCCGCACCCAGAGCAATGCTGGGGATCCCGCCGCAAGATTGTGGAGAGAAGCCTGAATCAGCTCCACATAGAGGGTGGCTTGCGGCCCTGGCAGGGCGAGGATGGGACGGGGTGAGGGTGGAGTGCTGCCCACCTCCACCGGGGCAGGCAAAGGGCGGCTTCTGAAAGGGATATTCTCCACAGAGCCACATCGGGCGGGCAAACGAGGCAACAGGGTCATGCAATCGTTAACTGAAGACGATATGGACTGTACTGATCCTAATCGATGGCCTCCTTACTTTTCTTTGGCAGGCGGGTTGGCCGGGGATCCCGTCTTTGCGGGCATTTCGTGAACCCGATTTTGTGGCATGGTGCTAGGTAGCTTTCTGATCAAACTTGAACGGATCCCGCCATGATGCACACTTTTGTCCCGCCCCACCGCTTTTTCCCCTACCTGACCTGGACGGAGATCCAGGCCATGCCCGACAAAGAGAACGTGGTGATCATTCAGCCGGTTGCCTCAATCGAGCAACATGGGCCCCACCTGCCCCTGGTGGTGGATGCCTGCATCGGCACGGCGATCATTGGGCGCGCCATGGAGAAGCTGGAGCCTGAGATCCCGGCCTATGTTTTGCCCACCCAATGTTACGGCAAAGCCAACGAGCATTGGCATTTCCCCGGCACCATTACCCTCTCGGCTCAAACCCTGATGGCGGTGCTGACAGAAGTGGCAGAGAGCATCTACCGAGCTGGGTTTCGCAAGCTGGTGTTCCTCAATTCCCACGGTGGCCAGCCACAGGTCCTGGAGATTGTTGCCCGCGATCTGCACCAGAAGTATGAAGATTTCATGCTGTTTCCGGTGTCGGTCTGGCGCGTTCCCCACGAAGGACGAGAGCTGTTTACCGAGAAAGAACGGGAATTGGGCATTCACGCCGGCGATGGGGAGACCAGTATGCTGATGCACCTTTTGCCGGACACGGTGCGAACCGACCGATTGGTCTGCGAATATCCCCACGATCTGCCGGAAAACAGCCTGCTCAGCATGGAAGGGCGGATCCCTTTCGCTTGGGCAACTCGCGATCTCACCCAGAGCGGAGTTTTGGGCGATGCCACCGCCGCCACGCCGGAGAAAGGCAAAGTTTTGGTGGAGTCCATGTCTGACGGCTGGGTGCGGCTGATCCGAGATCTGCACCGGTTCCAGCAGCCCAAGGCTTGGCGCAAAGCCCCGCTGCTGGTCTAGGGATCCAGGCAAAAGACCTACGGCCTGCTTTGTGAAAGGCTTTCGCCAGAACTGGCCGACCAAGATACGACCTGCTGACGCGATCAGGGCAGCTTTTTGCTGGGCTGCTGCAAACTCTATCTGCCCAATGGGAAAGGGTGATACCTTGGCCCCAGAACACACCCGTTCTGGTGGAAATGGGGTGGATTTGGGCAAAGTTCACCTGGCCACTGCCCATGAGGGTATGGATATCTTCATCGCTAACGGTCAGGAGCTGCAGTCGAAGCGGCAGTACCCGGAAAGCCGAAGGGGAAGCTGGCCCAGTTGCTGCGTTGCAGGCAAAAGGGTTCGCGGCGGTATCGCCGACTGGTTCGTCATCTTTCCTGTCGGGCCCAAGCTGTTCGCCTCTGGCGGCGGGGAGCGCTTGAAAGAATCCTCGCCCTCTGGGTCAAGACTCAATTAACCAACGGCTCCAGCCCCCGCAAACACGCTGCCAATGCGGCGCATTGCCTCTTCCACGTTGGCGCGGCTGTTGAAAGCGGACAGGCGCAGATAGCCCTCTCCGGCGCTGCCGAAGCCAGAGCCAGGGGTACCCACCACATGGCAGGTGTGCAGCAGCTTGTCAAAAAACTCCCAACTGCTCAGCCCATCGGGTGTTTTCACCCAGACGTAGGGGGCATTCACGCCGCCATAGACTTGGATCCCCACTTCGGCCAACTGCTGGCGAATGATGCGGGCATTTTCCAGGTAAAACTGCACCAGACCTTGCACCTGCGCTTGCCCCGCTTCGGAATAGACCGCCTCCGCCCCCCGCTGCACAATGTAGGACACCCCGTTGAACTTGGTGGATTGACGGCGATACCACAAGCTCCACAGATCCACCCAGGATCCATCGGCAGCTTGCCCCCGCAAAGACTTGGGCACCACCGTAAAGGCACAGCGGGTGCCGGTAAACCCAGCGGTTTTGGAAAAGGAGCGGAACTCGATGGCACATTCCCGCGCCCCTGGAATCTCGTAAATGGAGTGGGGGATCCCGGGCTCGGTGATATAGGCTTCGTAGGCGGCATCGAACAGGATCAGGGAGCCGTGGGCACGGGCATAGTCCACCCAGTTTTGCAGATGCTCCCGTGTGGCCACTGCGCCTGTGGGGTTATTGGGGAAGCAGAGGTAGATCACATCCACCTTTTGGCTGGGCAGGCTGGCGGTGAAGTGATTTTCGGCAGTGATGGGCAGATAGACCAGGCCCTCGTATTCGCCGCGTTCGTTGGCCGGCCCCGTATGGCCCGCCATCACGTTGGTGTCCACATAAACCGGATAGACAGGATCCGTGATGGCGATGGTGTTGTCGTGGCCGAGGATATCCAGGATGTTGCCGCAATCGCACTTGGAGCCATCGGAGACGAAGATCTCGGAAGCGTCGATATCGCAGTTGCGGGCCTGGAAGTCGTGCCGGGCAATGGCCTGGCGCAGCCACTCGTAGCCCTGCTCTGGCCCATAGCCGCGAAAGGTGGCCCGTTCCCCCATTTCCTCCACCGCCCGGATCATGGCCGTTCGACAGGCTTCCGGCAGCGGCTCGGTGACATCGCCAATGCCCATTTTGATAATTTGAGCTTCGGGATGGGCGGTGGCAAAAGCCTGCACCCGCCGGGCGATCTCGGGAAAGAGATAGCCGGTCTTGAGCTTGAGGAAGTGGTCGTTGATCCTGGCCATGGAGGTTTGCCGAAGAGGAGGTCATCGGCTTTTCAGTGTAGCTGTTCGCGCTAGCGGGACGGAGTCCTTAGCCGGTTCCGGGCCAGAACTCTTCTACGTCGCGGTTCCCCTGCCCATAGCAACAACCCCGGCGGAGGCGGGATGGAGTAGGATGCTACCTTGGCAAAGATCCTTTGGAGAGCAGGGATGAAGCAGCAGAGGGGAATGGCTCGGCACGAGAGGTGGGCGGTGGGCCTGTTGGCGATCTGGGTTTGGCTGAGCTGGGGGATGGGGGCCTGGTCTGCTCCCCTTTGTCGGGATCCCCTCTTGCTGCGGCAGATCTTGGCAGCTCTGGGCCGTCCGGAGGTGAAGGTAGAGGAGGTGGCCCTTTTTGATCCGGATCAGTGTCTTGTCCAACTGGTGTTGGATCGCCAGGGGTTGAGCGGCTCCTTGCCGCCCGAAATAGGCCAATTTCGCCGGTTGCGAGCCTTGTCCCTCAGCCACAACCAACTTTCCGGCCCCCTGCCGCCCGAGCTGGGGCAACTCAGCCAGTTGGAAAACCTGTTTCTCGACTACAACGAATTCTCCGGCTCCATCCCATCCGAGCTGGGGCAGCTGCGCAACCTGCGCGGCCTGTTTTTGGATCACAACCAGCTCTCTGGGCCTATTCCCCCCCAGCTGGGGCAACTGCGCCACCTGGAAAACCTCATCCTGCAAAACAACCGCCTCAGCGGCACCCTTCCCGGCCAACTGGGCCAGATGAGCTCCCTCAAGGGCCTGTTTTTGGATCGCAATCAGCTCTCTGGGCCTATTCCCCCCCAACTGGGGCAACTGCGCCACCTGGAAAACCTCTACCTGTCGGACAATCGCCTCAGCGGATCCCTGCCCCCCGAGCTGGCTCAGCTGAATCAGTTACGGGATCTGCGCCTGGCACGTAACCAATTCACGGGAGAACTGCCGACCTTTTTGGCAGAACTGCCCCGACTGGAGCGGCTGCACATCGAGGGAAACCCCGGCCTCTGCTTGCCGGCTGCCCTATCCGAGTGGTTTGCCGGCCTAAACCCAGCGGATCCCCTGCCGGCTCCCATCTGCTCATGGACTCCGTCCCGCTAACGCGACCGGTAGCCTACTGGGACTCCGTCCCGCTATCGCGAAAGGACTCTGTCCCACTATTGTGCTCTGCACCGCTGTCACGAACGCAACAGCGTCGCGTAGCAATAACGGCGCAAGTGTGGGATCCCAGCTTTTCCGGGGGGGAGGGGGAGAGCCGTAGCGACGACCAGGCCACTCCTGCTCGGTGGGCCACCACCACTCCAATCGCCTCTAGATAGGAGGTTACCGATACATGAGGGATCCCCAACTGGCGGGGGTGCACCTGCATCACGGTGGTGTTTTCCTCGACGGCAATGAAAAGCGGAGGACGAGTAAGAACTCCGTCCGTTCGCGTCAGCGGCGGAGCATTGTGGTGGGGTTGCGACAGCGTTGCGCCGCAATAACGGCTGGCCAGGTGCAGCAAGCCAGGCCCCCCAAAGGCAGTGGCCGGGGCAATGACGCTGTCCACCTGCTCTGCTGTCAGGTCGCCCGGTTGGGCGGGATCCCCGCTCTTGACGAACTGGGGAGCGTAGCTGAGGCCCACCAAAACCGAAGGCAGGAAGGTAAACCCCACCTCTTCAGCAGCAGCGCGGGGGTGAACCGGCTTGGGGAAAGTCTCAGGGTAGAAAGCGGGGGCATGGGCACAAGGGATCCGCAACTCCCGCACCACCAGGTGGCTGATCAGGGCTTCGACGCCGGCCAGGGGATCCACCCCCCTTCCCTGCTCGTACTGGCTGAAGTCCAAGTCATCCGGAAAGCGGGCCACCACGGCAATGGCCTCTGCCCCCAGGCGAACCAGCTCCTGGGCAGTCTCCAAGAGAGCATCGGGCCGGGCCAGGGATCCCTGGCTGGCTCCTGAGGGGGAGAAGCTGACGGAAACGCCCAAGGGTTGGCGGGTCAAGCGCCAGGGGCCGATGTTGAGCCCCAAGGTGGCCTGAGCAGCCTGCATCACCTGCAGGTGGCGTTGTTGCAGATCGGGGGGGATCCCGGCATCCAGCACCACCCCAACACAGTTTTGGCGCACTGGCCGCAAATTCCACACCCCCGCACAGAACTGATCCAGGCCGTACCCTTCCACGTACAACACGTTCCCCATCGGCCAAAACAAACTGGCTCCGTTTAACACGTTGGGATGGGTAATGACCCGCTCTGCGGCTGCTGCCAGAGTGCGGGCAACAGGCAGGGCATCCCCGGCAAAACCACCGATGCGGGCACCAATGCCGGTGGGGATGAGCAGGAGGCTGGTGTAGGGATGGCTCATGCTGCTATGTCTACAGCACTCTATGCTGCTACACGCGAACGGGAACCGCACCGCTAACGCCGGACGGACAGGATCTGCTGGGCTAGGGCCTCGGCCCGCCGCACACAATCTCCCAAGGCCACGCCATCCAGGTAGTTGGCACACACCCACACCCCTGGGGTTTGGTCGGCCAGGCTGGCCTGCAATTGGGCAATCCGCTGCCGGTGGCCAAGCGTATATTGCGGGATAGCCTGGGGCCACAGGCGCTCTCCCAGGCGGATGGGTTCGACAGGGCGGGTGAGCAGGATCTGGCTGAGTTCTGCATGCACAATTTGGGCCCGCTCGTCAGGGGAGAGCGCCGTAATGGGCGGGATCCCTTTCTGGCGGGCAAAAGCCGCATCGGTAGCTCCCCCGATGAAGCTGACCAGGCAGTGATAGCCCTGAGGAGCCCGCTCTGGGAAGAGGGAGGAGGCCCAGATGGTGCCCAGGGTGCGCAGGCCCTGAGAGCGAGGGATCAGATGGCCAAACCCTCGCAGCGGTTGGGGGAGGGCTTCTTCTGGATAGGCCAAAGCCACCACCGCCACAGGCGGGTAGGGGATTTCCCTCAGCAGCCGGCTGGCCTGGGGGTTGAGATCCTGCAGGAGGGTGGCAGCGGCGTAGGCAGGGAGGGTGAGCACCACCTGTTGAGCCACCACCCAGTGGATTTCTTCTGGGGCGTTGTGCTCTGCACCGCTGTCGTGTATGACGAAGCCCACCCGGTAGCCCGTCTCATCCCGCTTGAGATGCACAGCCCGCCAGCCCAGCCGCAGCGCACTGCCCAGTTTCTGGGCAATCGCCTCAGGTAGCTGCTGCAACCCCTGCCGCAGGTTACCCAGTTGGCCCCGCTTGGGAGGAGGTTGGATAGGGGAGTTGCCGCTGTCCTGGTGACGGGTTCGCGGGAGCGTCGCGTAGCGATAACGGCTGCGCAAAGCCTGCACAGCACCGGCAAAGAGGCTGCCGTAGCGTTCTTCCAAGCCGGCAATGCGGGGGAAGGCTGCCAAGGCGCTGAGCTGATCCGGATCCCCGGCATACACCCCTGAGGTGAAAGGTTCGACCAGCCGCTCTACCACCTCGGATCCCAGTTGCCGCCGGAAGAATTGCCGCACCGTTTCCTCTTTGCCCGGCGGTGGCGCGACAAACCCCAACAACCCACGTAAGGCCCGCAACTTGCCGCCCACGCTCAACAGCCGCGAGCCAATTGCCGCAGAAGGGCTCAGGGGCACCGGCAGCAGCGCTTTCTCCCAGTAAACGTAGCGGGGCAGCTTGGCATCGGCCAGCACCAGGTGCTCCGCCAAGCCCACCTCGGCAATGAGGTTAAGCAGGGCGGGGACGGGGGTAAAGCTGTTGGGGCCCTCTTCCCAGCGATAGCTGTCTTTGGATTGGGTGGAGATACAGCCCCCCACGCGGGAGCTGGCCTCGGCCAGGAGCAGCGGCTGGGTGGATTCATCCTTGGGGGATAAGCCCTGTTGTAATCGCAAGGCTAACGTTAGGCCGCTGATGCCCGCCCCGACCACCACCACCTCGGCCTGCGAGGGCTGCGTCCCGCTAAAGTGCTCAACAGAAGAGTTCATCTTTTGGGTTCCAACGGGGTTTTCAATCCTCAAGAGTCAAACAATTATGCTCTGAGCCGCTCCCCGTCCCACCAGCGCGTTCGCGTCAGCGGTGCGGAGCATTTTGGATCTATAGCAGCTAGCGCAGCACCCGAAATAGGCTGGGGATCCCGGCTACTTGGGGCAGTTGTTGGATCTCGGCCAGCGCCTGCCGGCAGTCGGCCTCCCGGACGGTGTGGGTGAGAATCACAATCTCCGCCTGCTCTTGGTGACATTCCTTTTGGGTAATGCTCTCCAGGCTAACCCGGTGGCGACCGAAGCAGGTGCCAATCGCCCCCATTACCCCCGGCTGATCCTGAGCCAACACCCGCACGTAAAACTCCGACTCCAATTCCGAGAGAGGGATCAAAGAGGCGGCAGCGGGGAAGCAGGAGAATCCCCACAGCGGATTGGGGGCATCAGCCCCCGTTTGCCGGTGGGCAATCAGGGTCAGCAGATCGCCAACAACGGCACTGGCAGTCGGCCCCCGCCCCGCCCCCGGCCCCGACAGCACCACCTGCCCCAAAGGATCCCCCTGCACCAGGACGGCATTGTCCACACCGTTGATGTTGGCCAAGGGGTGGGTAGAGGGCAGAAGGGTGGGGTGGACCCGGATATCCAAAGCCATCTTCGCTGCCTCCCCGCCAGAGTTGGCCCTTTGGGCGATGGCCAAGAGCTTGAAGGTGTAGCCCCACTCGCGGGCATAGCGAATGTCGGTGGGGCTGATGCCGCGGATCCCTTCGCAGGGGATGGCTTCCCGCTTCACAGACACCCCGAAAGCAAGGCTGGCCAAAATGGCGATCTTGTCGGCGGCATCCCACCCTTCCACATCGGCGCTGGGATCCGCTTCGGCGTAGCCGTGGGCCTGGGCCAGGGCCAGGGCTTCCTCAAATGAGCTGGCCACCTGGGTCATCTGGCTGAGGATGAAGTTGGTGGTGCCGTTCACAATGCCCCAGACCGCCTGGATGTGGCTGGCCTGCAGGGACTGTTGCAAGGGCTGCAGAATCGGGATCCCGCCCCCAACTGCCGCTTCCAAGAGCACCGAGACTTTGGCTTGGGCTGCCGCCTGAAAGATCTCCTCCCCGTGGCGGGCGATCACCGCTTTGTTGGCTGTGATCACCGGTTTGCCGTGGTCAAGGGCTTTTAAGATCAAGGTGCGGGCCGGCTCCAAGCCCCCCATCAGCTCGATGACCACGTCGATTTCCGGATCCGACACGATTTGCTCCAGATTGGTGGTCAGGCGCTCAGGCGGGATCCGCACTTGCCGTGGCTTGTCCAAAGAGCGCACCCCCACCGCCGCAATCTCAACCGACTGCAAGAGAGGATGCCGGGGTTGCTGCAGAATTTGCACAACGCCCGTGCCAACCGTGCCCAGCCCCAATAGCCCAACTCGTTCGCGGTAGCGGCGCATAGCGCTTTAGACCACAACTCTTCCTTTTGCCTGCTGTTCCCGTTAGCGGGACGGAGTCCTTTGCCCTGTGAGGGCTCCGCCTCGCCAATGCAAACAGAAAGCGGACGGGATCCCCTCACCATTATCACGCTTGGATCCACGCTCTGCTAACGCGACCGCGATCCTCGTGCGGAGCACTTTGAACGGTGTCGGCCACTCCAAAGTTGGGATCTATCACCTGTCGGCCAGGGGATCCCGCAGGGCACGGACAAAGTGATAAGGGGGCAAAGGGGCGCTCCAATCCAGTTGCCAATGGGGGTGCTGATCCAGCCAGGTTTGGGTGAGCTGAGCGGCGGCTTCCCACTCGGCAGGGGTGAGCAAAAAGTAAAGCCGCAAGGCTTCTCCTGGCTGGGGATCCCCCCTTTGCACAGGCCAGGTGGAAGGCCAAAGCTGCTGTAGGGCTTGCTGCTCCTGCTCTTGCTGCTCTTGGGCCTGTCGTTGCTGGAGATAGGCTTGCTTGCGGGCCAACAGATAGGCCGTCCCGCTTAGGGAGGGCTGTGGCTCCGGTTGGGGCTGAGGTTGAACCCTTCCTTTGAGACAGTACTCGGCCCGCCCCCCAATGGCTGCGAGGGCTTGTTCGTACTCCGTCTGCCGGGACAGCAGATGGGATCCCAGCCTTTCTGCTGAGAGAAAGCAGGTGCCAAAGCGCAGGGGCAGCACCGGCATCTGGGCGAACAGCCGGCAGATCACCTGATCGTGGCGCAGGGCAGAACGCACCAACACCTCATCCGAGACTTGCAGCGACTCCGGATCCGGCATCGGCTCCACAGCAGCGGCAATTCGGCTGCCTGCCGGGGAGAACACCTGCACCGACCGATGGATCCCCTCGGTTTGCCGGATGAAGGGCAAAAGCTCTGGCGCTGGCTGCAGGAAGAAGGCGTACGTGTAAAGGGGGCTGTTGATACTCTGCTCATTCCCGTCAGCAGTACGGAGCACTTGGGGTTCTGGCTGAGCTGGGAAAGTCATGGCCTCAGATTTGAGACAGATAGGCTCGCCTTCCCAGTCTACGCAACCTAGGATTGGGATCTAAGGACTCCGTCCCGCTACCGCGAACAGAAACCCATGGAGTTCTACGGCCAGCCTGGAGATGCGATAGACTAACCTCGCATTGGTTCTACACAGGCTGGGGTGTCGGGGGCCGGAACAGGGCCTGTTTTTAGGCGGGCTCCCCACCCCAACCCCCCCAACAGGTGAGGCCATGACCAGCCGCCCAGATTTCCAACCCTTCGAAAAAGAAGAAACCGAACGGTTGCGGGATCTGCTCCCCGCTTCTTTCCGACCCTTGATCACCATTGTTCCCCACTTCGGGGGCGAAGCCCTGCTCATCTCCCGCCGCAAAGCCCCTTGGCAGCCCCAGGGCACCATCGCCATCGATTTTCGCCGTTGGCAAGGGATCCCTCAGCCGCAGCGGGATCTGTTGTTTCTGCGGGAGGTGGGCTGGCTGGACAATCGCAACTGGCTGCAGCCGGGGTTTTACCAATCGCTGGCCTTGTTCGGGGGCATCACCACCGTGGCGGAGCTCTCTTTGCAGCACCCCTTTTCCGCTCTGTTGGCAGGTGGCATTACGGCTCTCTCCGTCCGGCAGATCTGGCAAAACCTGAACCGGGAGAGCGCCCATTTCGACGCCGATGAATTTGCCCTGCGCCGTGCTCAGTTTCGCGGCTACACCCGACAGGAGGCCGCTCAACACCTGGCAGATGCCATAGAACAGGTTCTGAAGCTGGATCCCACCGACATCCTGACGGCGCTACGGCTGCAACGGCTGAGAACCATTGCCCGCAACCTGGCTTCTACCCCCCCCAGCGGAAACGCCTGGTCGCGTTAGCGGGACGGAGTCCTTGGCCAGTTGCACTTGGGTGATGGCCACCCGACCGGAGAAGCAGATGTCGGTATCGGTTTGGGGATCCCGAGCGCGCTCCGCATAGCGGCCCTGGTAGCGAAACCACAGCGACTCTGCCCCATTTCCCTCGGCTTCCACCGCATAATCGAGCGGCAGGGGTTGGGTGCAGAGGGGACAATAAACCCGCTCCGGCAGAGGGGATCCGGCGGGCAAGTGAGGCAGGTTCACATTCCAAAACGCCCCCCTGGGCAGGGGTTGTTCCATCAGCTCCGCCAAGATTTCCCGCGTCCACCGCTGGGCTTGCTCCCAGTCGATGGGTTGGCCCCCTGCTCGGTATTGGGAAATGGCAATTCCCGGGATCCCCCGCATCGCCGCTTCCCGTACCGCTGCCACCGTTCCCGACAGGTACACATCCGATCCGAGGTTTCCCCCTTCGTTGATACCGGAAAGCACCCAATCCACCGATGGGGCCAGCTTGAATAGGGCCACCCGCACACAGTCGGCAGGGGATCCCTCGACGGCAAAGGTGCGCTCGCCGCGGGCCAAGGCTCGAAAAGGTCGCCCCGTTGTCACCTGGTGGCTGCAGCCGGAAATCGGTTGGTGGGGGGCCACAATCCAACAGTGTTCTTCCGGGATGAGGGCGCTGAGGGCCAACTTGAGGTTGGCCAGCCCGGCAGCCTCGATGCCGTCATCGTTGGTCAGCAATACCTTCATTCCTACTTTTCCCTTCTGCCGGCAACTTCTTGGGTGAGTCCCAGTGGCAAATCTGGAGATCTTGGGTGCAAAAGCGATGGGGATCCCGTTCTTCTTTTACCCTATCCCTAGGGGGGCAGCGTCTCCCATGCCGCGTCCCCTGATCCATCGTATAAACTGATACCGGAGGATTGCGATGACCACACGGGTAGCCATTAACGGATTTGGTCGCATTGGGCGGGCCTTCCTGCGGGTGCTGCTGTCTCAGCCAGCTCGGGAGCTGGAGGTGGTGGCAGTCAATGACCTGACCGAACCCGACAACTTGGCCTACCTGCTCCAGTTCGACTCGGCCTATGGGCGCCTGCCCCAAACCGTGAGCGCGGTGAACGGACATCTGCAAATCGGCAGCCACCTTAAAGTCCGAGTTTTGGCAGAGCGGGATCCGGCACAACTGCCCTGGAAAGATCTGGGGGTTGACCTGGTGGTGGAATCGACCGGCTTGTTCACCAAACGAGAGGGGGCGGCCAAACACCTGGAAGCCGGGGCCAAAAAGGTGATCATCTCTGCTCCCGCCAAAGGCCCCGACTTGACGGTGGTGATGGGGGTCAACGACGACCAATACGACCCGGAGCGGCATCACATCGTCTCCAATGCTTCCTGCACCACCAATTGCTTGGCGCCGCTGGCTAAGGTCTTGTTGGATCGCTTCGGCATCGAGACCGGCTTTCTCACCACTTGCCATGCCTATACCGCCACTCAGGCAATTGTGGATCGCCCGGATCCCAAAGATTATCGGCGGGGCCGCTCAGCAGCAGTGTCGATCGTGCCTTCCACCACCGGGGCCGCCACGGCAGTGGCCGAGGTTTTGCCCGCCCTGAGAGGGAAGATGGATGGCCTGGCGCTGCGGGTGCCCACCTTGACCGGCTCTATTGTGGACTTTGTGGTGCGTACCGAGCAGCCCATCACCAGAGAAGCCGTCAACCAAGCCTTTGTCGAGGCTGCAGAAGGCCCGCTGCGCGGCATCCTGGCCATTGCTCCACCGGAGATCGTCTCGGCGGATATCGTCGGGGATCCCCACTCTTCCATTGTGGATTTGGGATCCACCATGACCTTAGGGGATCGCACGGTGAAGGTGCTCTCCTGGTATGACAACGAGTACGGCTATGCGGCGCGGCTGGTGGATCTGGCGGCCAAAATCGGGGCTGCGCTGTAGGCGGCCATCCTTGTTGCGTTCAAGGCAAGGCTATTAGAACCGGATTTGCGGTGGGGCAGTTACGGTTCAGATGCGGTTGTGGCCGGGGTTGCAGTCGATGAAGGGGGGCCGAGCCACAGCAGGATCACCATCGCCGGAGCAGCTGTCATCGCTGTAATCAAATAAAACAAAGGCCAATTGACTGCAGCCGCCAAATAGCCCGACACGGCCCCGGCCAAGGTTCCCCCCACGGCAAATACACTGGTGAGCAAAGCATACTGAGTGGCACTAAATTGCCGATCGCAAAGGCTCATCAAAAAAGCCAGAAAAGCAGCCGTGCCCATGCCCCCGGCCATGTTGTCGAAAACGGTTGCCCCCAGCAGCAGCGGATAGTTTTGCCCCACCAACCCAATCGCTCCCAGGCCCAAATTGCCGATCCCTTGCAATGCCGCGAAGATGAACAGGCAGCGGTAGGTGCCGATGCGGCTGACCCACTCCCCCCCCACAAAAGCCCCAGCCAAGGTGGCCAACAAGCCTATCCAACTGCGGATAATGCCCAGATCGCTGGTGCTAAACCCCGTCTGCAACAAAAATGTGGGGGTCATTTGCCCTGCCAAGCTATCCGGCAACTTGAAGCAGACCACAAACAGCAGGATCGCCCAGGCCAAGCGGTGCCGCCAAAAAGATTGAAACGGCTCGATGATGGCCGACCGCAAAGAGGCAGGCTTGAGGGCGCTGTTTTCCGGCTCAGGGGCCAAAAACGAGGTAATCAACCCGATCAACATCAGCAGCGCCATGATCCCGTACACCTGCCACCAGGGCAAATAGTCCGCCAAGATCAAGCTCACGCCACTGCTGACCAACAGCGCGATGCGGTAGCCAAATACGAAAATGGCTACCCCTGCCCCCATCTCCCGCTCCGCCAAGATATCGGTACGGTAAGCGTCCACCGCGATGTCCTGAGAGGCGCTCAAAAAAGCCACCAGCAACCCCACCAGAAAGATCGGGCGGGTGAAAACTGTGATGCCCGGCCAAGTCTGGGCCAGCTCTTCCCATCCCAAGGCTTCCAGCCAGGTTTGGGCCGGATCCTGAAAACCCAGTAGCCCTATGCTGAGCAGCAACAGCACCTGGGTCAGGGCCATCCACCCCCGCCGCCGACTGCCCCGCAGGGATCCCGGTGCCGGCAACAGAAATCGATCCAGAACAGGCGACCACAAGAACTTAAAGGAGTAGGGCAAATTGAGCAGGTTAAACAAGCCGATGGCAATGGTGGTCAAGCCCGCTTGGGTCAGCCAAGCATTCAAGGTGGTGTTGATCAGCAGCAGCGGCAAACCCGAAGAAAACCCCAACAGCAGCAGAACGCCCATCTTAGAGCTGCCGTAGACGCCCAACATCCGCCTCAAGACGCTTGCCCCCGCCTCAATCATGACTAGCCCTCCCCGCCATCCTGTCTATTTTCAGGGATCCCTGTATTGCCAGTATGGTCATTTCAATTAAACTAGGGCACTGCACCCACACCTAAAACTCTGAGTGCAGCAGGCTATAGGGCTTTTCAAGGACTCCGTCCCGCTGGCGCGATCAGCAGCCCAGGCGTCTCACCTTAACCTGAAATGACCATAACATCCCAGTGAAACTCCCCATTGCGTAGCTCCCCTCTCTCAAGGGGAGAGGGACTTCCCTTAGGGCCAATCCTGAACGCAAACCACCTGCTGGGTTTGGGCAGATCGCTCGGCTGCCTCGGCCACCGCCAGGGCGTGGAGCATGTTTTCAGTATGGATATAGAGGGGTCTGCCGTGGCGCAGGTGATCCAGCACCATGCGGGTGTCTTGCTCGAACAGGCCGTGGCGGGATCCCGTCTCTAGAGGGTGGGCGCTGCCGGGCCGCAGCAACGTTGCCTCTTCGCCGTTGATCAATAGGCCCCCCCGTTGACCGTGGAACTCCAGTAGCCGCTGCGAGCACCACAGGGAATCCCCCTTGCCATAGGTCAACACCGCCAGCAACCCACTGGCAAAACTCAGCTGGGCTGTGCAGTAGCAACTGCTGTAGCGGTGGGGCAGATCCGGCCCGTCGTAGCGCAGTTGGCAGCTCACCCGTTCTACCCTGCCCAACAAGTCCACCAAGCGGTGGATGCGAGAAACGGCCCCCATGAGGGGGAAGCCAAACAACTCAGGCCGATAGGTCCAGCGATCGGGGGCGGGGTGGGTGGCGGTGAGAGTGATGTAGCGAACGGCAAACAGCTTGCCCAACCCTTCCAGCTCTTGTTTCAGCAACCGGTGAACGCCGCTAATTAGCTCGATGTGTTCGACGTGCAGCAGCACTTGCCGCTCGGCTGCCAATTGCACCAAGGAACGCGCTTCGGCAGCGCTGAGGGCGAGGGGATATTCCACGACGGTGTGGATCCCTGCCTCCAGAGCAGCACGGGCAATGGCGGCATGATCCCGATTGATGGTGCTGACAAAAACCAGATCCAGCCGCTGCTCGCCCAACAGAGAAGACCAGTCCGAATAGGCGACGGCCCCCAACTCGGCGGCAAAAGCATCGCTCCGGTCGGGAGCTCGACCGGCAACAGCGACAATCTGCACTTGCCCATCTTTGCGCAAGGCCTCGGCCCGTGAGCGAGCTGCGTAGCCGGTGCCGATGATCCCCACCCGCAAGGTTTGTTCCCTCCCCTAGCCTGCCTCTGTCTGTAGCATCACACAGGAGGGATCCCTTCCACCAGCTGGCAATTGGGATCTCGCTCTCCCCAGGTCTACTGCTGCACCCTTTGCACCATTCATTTCCGATTGCAGCAACCTGTGTGATTGTGTTGGCTCTCCTCTCCCGGGGGGCAAGGGCAGTCAATTGCAGCCCACCACCGGGAAAAAGAAAGGAATCTGTCTCAAACCAACCCAAAGCGGCTCCTCTGCAGAAGGAAAATCACTCGTGCCCGCCCCACAGAGCCGTTCGCCGATGGAGGGTCAGCGTGGGCATTGGGAAGAAGCCGCTGTCTCAACCTGCTGTACCCGCGACGCAATGGCAAAATGCCGCTCCAACAGATCCGGGATCCCTTGGGGGGAAACGCCGCTATAACGGGCTTTGTCGGGCATAAACACCACATGGGGGCCCCGTTTGCAATCTTTCATGCAGCCCACCCCCTGCACGCAAATCGAACCAGAGTAGGCGGCCAAGTGGGCGTTCAGGGCTTGCATCACCGCTCCGGCCCCACGCCGATAACAGTCGGATTTCTGGCAGACCAGCACCTTACCTTTGATGTCTGTACCTTTGATATCTCCTTTGATATCTGTGATGTTTGGAGCAACCGGTTCGGAAGCTGCCTCAGCCCCAGAAGCCGAAGACAAACCCCCCGCCCTCTCTCCGAGGGGAACCACCCGGTAAAGCACCCACTTCTCTCGCCCTTTGTGCGGATCCACCTCCCGCTCCCCACAGATCTGCACGGTGTCTCCAGGTTTGAGGGTGCGGTAGAGGGCAGAGCGCAGAGACTTGGGGATCTTGCCGGAAAAAACGTCCGCTCCGGCTTGCCAACGCAGGTACTTGAGCTTGCCGTCTTTATCGGGAAGAAATCCCAAAAACTGGCCCTCCGACTCAAACGGGATTCCTTGCTTAGGGAACTTGCTCATCTTGACCCCCAGCCTCTGTGTTGAGCTGCCAACAAACCTCTAGGCCATCCAATAACTCCTGTCGCCGCGCTGTGTGCTGACGGATCACACTGCGCACCTGTAGAACAGCCAATGGAGTACTCACCTCCACCCGCAGACGACCATCTCCTGTACAAATCGCCGGGATCCCCAATTCCATCAGCCGCCGACCAACGCGCCAGCGCTCGCCCAGAGGAATGTTCAAGAGATAGCCGCGCTCAGAGTCCAGAAAGGCGGGGTTCATGGCCGGGATCAGCACCTCAGAGGTAAAGAATGGTAGAGAAATGAAACAGATTCTCAATAGCTTTTCAAAAAAAAGCCAGAGGTCGGAAACCAGGCAGGCTCAAGCCCACCTGTGGACCTTCTGGCTAGGCTCTGCCGTTCATCAAGCCGAACACCAGGCTGTCGTTGGCCAGGAAGTGATGGAGATGGAAAGCGCGATCCTCTGTTTTCAACAGGATCTGCTCGTAGAGGTAGCGGGTGGCCCGATCCCCAAGGCTCTCCGCCTGGGCTGCCTGCCGCCGCAGCAGATCGATGATGGCCTGCTCTGCCGCCAGGTCGTTCATCAACATTTGCCGTGCCTCAAAAGCTCCATCCGGCTCAGGGGTAAAGCAGCAAAGCTGGGCCAAGGTGGTAAAGCTGGCTACCGGCACACCTCCCAGCCCTTCTAGGCGTTCTCCCAGGTTGTGGACATGCTCCCTCACCTGCTCGTAGTGATCTTTGAAGAGTTGGTGCAGCGGATAGAACTCAGTGCCCTCTACCACGAAGTGATGCTTCTGGTACTGCAAGTACAGCCCCTGGAAGCTGGCCAGCAGGGCGTTCATCCCCTCGCAAACCGGCTGGGTTATCTCAGTGCCAAGCAAGACAGGATTGTCGCGCACGCTGTTGAAAGACTGGCGCAGGGTTGAAGTTTCGGACATAAAATTCTCCAGCACAAGTTAAAAGGAGCTGTGAATCCTAGAGCGCCCGCCATAGCGGGCCTGGGATCCCTGGGTATTTGCCTCCAAGTCTAGCATAGTGCAGAAAATGGCTCTTGTGAATAACTCTCAATAAGCCCGTTGTTGCGGATCCCTTTGGAGTGGGATCAGCTAGAAATCGCAGGAGCCCCGCACTGTACCCGTAGGGTCAGTGTCGGGAGGAATGCGCTTTGATGAAGTACAATGAACTCATGAGCCAAGTCCTGACCATATCCTGCAAGCTCAAGGTGCCCCCGTCGCAAGCCGCCAAATTGGACGCGACGATGGATGCCTTTGTACAGGCATTGAACTGGGTCAACCAAAACACACCAGAAAAAGTAGTCAAC
>NZ_JBSSBV010000020.1:0-54568 GCF_054059115.1 Thermostichus sp. MS-CIW-26 | reverse complement strand
GCCTGAAATTCCGAAACTTAGCTGTCCTCTGGGGCCGCTAGGGATTGGGATAAAGCCCGCACCCTGCGCGTAGCGCGGGTGTCGGGTAGTTTACTGCGCTCCCATCTGAAGAAGTGCCGAAGAGGGGATCCCTCAGCCATTACTCAGATGTAGCCGGCCTCTGCCAAGAGATAAAAATGCCTGCTGGCCTAGGTCTGATGGCATCCAGCTTCACACCGCTCTGGCTGTCTTTTCGACCGATTTGCGCAAGGCAATCACCATCTCAGCGGCGGTTTTTTGGAAAGTCGAGCCTGTTTTCTGGCTGTGATCAGAGTTTGGGGCAGCCGACGAGTGGGGATGAGGCTGTAGAAAGCGGTGAGTCGGATCTACACCGCGGTACTACCCCCAAGGCGATCTTTTGTCAGCTCCATCCACAAAAGCCCCAGCACTCTTCAGGGCTTGAGTTCTTTTTGCCCCCATCACCTTTTGGCAAGGGCAGGAACACCTCTTGAGGGAGACGAGGTTTTTCCTTCGGAGCTGCTGGCTCAAGGAACAAGAGAAAAACCTGTCTTCAAAAAAGCCTCCGACTTTCGGTTGCAGGAGTACATCACAAGGGTATGATCTTAAGAGAAGGATGTAGGACATTAAAAAATGTCAGATATACCACCACAACCTTTAACCGGGAAGGCTCTGCTGCAGAAGGTCGAAGCTTTGGGGCATCTTCCGCGCCGAGAAACGGCAAAGCGATGTGGCTATGTAACCATGACCAAGACCAACAAGCCTCGCGTCAACTTGAATGAGTTCTATGACGCGGTGCTGGCGGCAAAAGGTCTGAGTCTCAGCCCAAGTTCCAGCCGAGACAAGCGCGGTCGTGAACCAACCTTTCGAGTCAGCGTCCACAAAAATGGGCAGTTGATCATTGGGTCGGCCTACACCGAAAAAATGAATCTCAAGCCTGGGGATGAGTTTGAGATTCAGCTGGGTTACAAGCACATTCACCTCAAGCAAGTGCTAAACGGCCAGGGGGTGGAGGAGTCAACCCCAAGCAAAGAAGCTTCCCCCAAAGCGACTCGCGGTCGCCGAAAAAAAACTGCTGGGGCTTGAACCTCTCCTGGGGTTGAGGAGAAGGGATCCAGTTGACGAACTGTCACTGCGCAGCTTTCTTCCCGCTTTGCCCTCTTTAAGATGGGATCCAAAGCCTAGGTTCACCCTCTTTCTGACCCTAGATAAGGATCCCTATGCAACAGAAGGTTCAGCCACCCCTCAAGTTTTTGCCGCCGCGATTGACGCCTTGGGTCGTTCATTTCGCTCAAGCAGGCTTGCCCCTTTGGTTGCGATGGACCAAAGGGATCCCTCGCGTTGAAGTAGAGAGGGGAGAGCGTTTGGCTCAGCTTTATCAGCAGTTTGAGGCGGGCAAGATTCGCCTGCTGGTGGCGTTTCGACACCCGACCCTCGATGATCCCCCCTGCTTGATGTACTTGTTTGCCCATCTTCTGCCGCAGGTGGCCCAACGCCAGGGGATCCGCTTTCGGGGCCGACCCCACGTTTTGTTTGTTTATGACCGCGGCCTACCTCTGTGGCTAGGATCCGTTGCCCGTTGGGGCTTGCCGCGCTTGGGCGGGATCCCGATTTTGCGAGGCCGTCTGGATCGGGCAGGGCTAAAAAGTTCTCGTGAGCAGTTTGTATCGGGCCGATATCCGCTGGCGGTAGCTCCAGAAGGAACGATCAACGGTATGAGCAGTCTTCTCAACCCGTTGGAGCCGGGGGTAGCCCAGATGAGCTTTTGGGCGGTGGAGGATCTGCACAAGGCGGGACGGCCAGAGCAGGTGCTGATCTTGCCGGTAGGCCTTCGCTATTCCTACCTGCGGGATCCCAGTGCCGCTCTGAATAGATTGCTCAGCCGCATGGAGGCCGATTGCAAGCTGCCGCCCACGCGCTCGGCTCACGCCGGTCAAGCCTTTTTGCTGGCCCGTATCCTTCGCTTGGGAGAACACCTGCTCCAGGTCATGCAGACCTTCTATGAGCGCTTCTATGCCCCTGCTCTTCCTGCTGCAGATAGAGCCCAAGTTAAAGAGGGGGATCTGTTGGCGCGTCTTCAAAGCTTGTCAGATCTGGCCCTGCGGGTGGCCGAGCAACATTTCGGCCTAGAGCCTCAAGGAGACTTCATCGAGCGGCGGCACCGCATCGAACAGGCGGGCTGGGCCTGGATCTACCGCGAAGATATTGCCGATATTGCTGGTCTCTCGGCTCTGGAGAGGGGGCTGGCCAATCGAGTGGCTGCTGAGGCCAGTTTTCACCTCTGGCACATGCGCTTGGCGGAAACCTTGATGGTGTTTGCGGTGCGCCCCATGCCCGAGCAGCCCAGTTTGAGTCTAGACGAGTTGGCGGAAACCGCCCTGCGCCTCTGGAGTCTGCTGGCTTGGATCAAAGGAGAAAATCCCGTCGGAACTGCTCCCCCCCGCTTGGGCCCCCGCCTGGCCCGTTTCAGCATTGGGGATCCCCTCTCGGTTTCCGAACGCTGGCCCGCCTACCAGGCCAACCGCCGACAAGCCGTACAAGCCCTCACCCAAGATTTACAAGCAGAAATGGAGCGGCTTATCCAAGGGATCCCGTGCTCCCCTGCGGTCCTCCCTGCTGTCTGACATGCCTAGTCGGCTCAGGGGCAAAAAGTGTAACAATTCCTGAGACATCTTGTGAGATATTTCGTGAAAGTAAAACGAACTTTTGCATTATCTGACAAGCAGGTGAAGGAAAGGGGAAGTTTCTGGCTCTTGGGGTAGAAAGGGGGCAGAAAGGAAGTGAGGCTCGTTGGCTTGGTCTATGTCTGATGAGCTGCTCCGCGCCATTCGCAGACGCGACCTGGAGGCCGCCACTTCAGCCGTGCAGCATTTGCGTTCTCGCCATTTAAGTGAAGCTGTGATCACCTCGATGGTGATGGTGGCCGTGGAGCGGTTGGCATGGGATGAAGGCGACCGGGCCGCCGCCAGTTGGTTACTGCGTCGCTGCTCCAGACGACGGCGCTGAAGGGATCCCTGCCCACATTGATTGTCTCGGGCCGTTGCTCTACGAGCTGTTTCAAGAACGCTGGGCCGAGATCCAACTCGGTCATGGGGTGGAAGGAGGAGTGCTGGAGCTGGCTTTTGAAAAGCCGACGGCTTTGTGCATGCTCTACGACGGCTACCTGACAGTGGCCACCGAAACTTGGCACCTGCATTTGTGCCTGGAGGAGCACCAAGGCGGCCCCTACCGCAAGACCCCACCCGAGCTGCGCCGCAAAAGATGGGTTAGCCGCGCCGCTCTCTACCGCCGTCTCAATCCCCAGAACCAGCCCCGCAGGTGGGGGATCCAGACTGTCTGTCGCTCCAGCCGTTGCTATCCTTCCCGCAACTATCAACCGGTTGTGGAAGCTCTGGAATCTGCCCGCCGAGAAGTCAACCTGGATGTACCGGTCATAACCTCAGGTTGTCTAGAAGTTTGCCAACAGCGACCGGTGGTTTTTTACTCTGGCGACCGCACCTGGTACAAGCGGGTTACTCCGCCAGTAGCGGGACAACTTGTCCACGAGCACCTGCTTAGGAATTGTCCCCTAAAAGCCCATCTTTTCCCAGGAGATTAGCCTATGGTCAGCCTACAGCCGCTTGTTCAAGCCCTTCCCGAAGCTCCTCGCCGAATCCCAGCCTCTATTTGGCTACAGGCTACCCAAGACTTGGCCCAGCCTATTCACCACCCTTGGCTGCCTGAGCAATATCGCCTATACCTGTACGCTGCCCTTTGTTGCTATCGGCATCATTGCAGGCACCAGGTTAACTCGCCAAAGGGCGGTCATCAGCGCTTTGATGATTTGGCTGGCTAACCAAATCTTTGGCTACACCTGGCACAGCTATCCCCGCACCACACCACACGCCCCAACCCTCTAGTTTCCTGCGGTGGAGCACAGCATGCAGACCTGCCGGGACAGCAGAGCAGACCTGTTGCAGGAACTCAGTTTCGGTGAAGGCATCTGTGTACTCGATGGCGAGCACCGGCTTGCCGGCTTTCGTGAAAGGCTGCCAAAGATCGCACCACCCCTCTGCAAAGCAGGACTCACTCACGGCAAAGTCGAAATAGGGCTCTAGAGCAGCCGCTTGTTCAGGATCGTTTTTCAAGCTGACCGCCAAACCGCGACGATGGGCTTCCTGGGCCAGCCAGCGATTGAACTGGAGTTGGTGAGCCGGTGCGAGGGCAAAGCCGGTGGGGTTCAGGTAGCCGTCCACGTTGTCCGGGTCTACACCGTCAAATCCCTTCTGCACCGCCAGATCAAGCCTCGCGCTCAGGATTGGTGCCAGGATGTCAAGGGCGCGAATGTCCACCCAGCGTTCTCTGTCCCAGCCTTCGTAGGCTGCGCCCAGTACGCTTTCCGGGTACAACGCAGCGTCTGGTCGCCAATCTTCCCAACTCCCGGCTGAAAAATAGGCAACAACGCGGGCACCCGACCGCTGGAGCAGAGCAACAGTCTCCGGGGGCGTGTCAAATAGATCCAAGACACAGACCTCTACCCCCGGCTGGGGCGCTGTAACCGGCTGGCTCAACTGGTAGAGCCACACCGCTTCCTTCTGGGGATGCCAGCGGCTAGTCAGGCCACAGCCAGCCGCCAATGCAATCAACAGGGGCAATAGATCGCGATTCATTCCTGTATCCACCGGCAGCTTGCTAAGAAAACGGTGGCCTGCTCCCTCTCCCCTTTATTCTAGGACATCCCACCCATACCCAAACTTTTAGTCCTAGCAAGCGAGAAGAATTTGGTACCCCAGTCATCTCATCTCAATCCTAAATGACTACAAAGTTTGCCTTGACCTTAACTTTATGCATATGCATTTCTGATCCCTTCTAGGGTAAACTCCTGGCAGAAAACCCGGAACGGATCCGGAGACCTGGGAGACAACCATGCCTTTTTACGTGGGTTTGCGGCGCCATGCCCTGCAAGGTTTTATTTTCTCTACGCTAACAGCTCTACTTGTCCAGGCGGGGCTGGCTCGGGCCGATCTGCCCGGAACGGCGGATCCTCCGGGGCTCAAGCGCTTTGCAGGATCCAGCATTGTGTTTCAATCGCAGGCCGACTACGACCGCTTTAAGTTAGCCCTTGAAAAAATCGTCTTCAGTGGCGCGATGGGAGCTGTGCAGCCGTACCGGTCTCAAACTGTCGAAGGGCGTCGCATCACGACCTATTACCGACTGCCGGAGCGGGTTGCCCCTCTTGAGGCGCTGCTCAACTACGAAACCGAACTGAAAGAGTCCGGCTTTGAGATCCTCTTCTCCGGGTTGGGGGAGGAGATTGAGACCCTCGGCTACAACAACCAGATTGCTGACGAGATCCTGGATATGAAGGGCACCTACAGCACGCCGGAAGAACGGGCCCAGTGGCCGTTTCAAAACGCCAGAGAAAACACTGCTGCCTATTTAGCCGCACGTGGCAAGTCCCCCGAAGGCGATGAGCGATTCGTGAGCGCCTACTTTGTGGTCAATACCGATGACTGGGAGATCACCCGCGGCAGTGGGCAGATCCCGACCGGGATTACTCTGGGGCGAGTGGATGTCGTCGATGTCAAGCCCCGCCAGCAACGCCTGGAGCTGGTTGAAAGCATCACAAGCGGCGAGATCAATCAAGCCATCAGCCGCGATGGCCGGATCGCCCTCTACGGCATTCTCTTTGCCTATGACTCGGATCAGATTGAAGCGGCTGCCGAGCCCACCCTTGCCGAGATCGCCAAGCTGATGCGCGAGCGCACCGACCTCAGCATCCTCGTGGTCGGTCATACCGATGCAACCGGTAGCTTCGACTACAACCTAGGTCTCTCGCGGCGCCGGGCCGAGGCGGTTGTCAACCGGTTGGTTCAGCTGGGTATCGAGCAACGTCGACTCTATCCGGTTGGTGTGGGGTTCTCTGCTCCTGTGGCCAGCAACACCACTGAGGAAGGCCGGGCGAAGAATCGCCGCGTGGAGTTGGTGGATCTGGCGGGTGGCAAAATCCCCTAGAGGGGAGTTTCCAGGTCTTGGGGCAGGACGGGTATCGCCGAAAGTCTGGACACTGCGGCTGCGGCGAACTAGTTTAGAGGCAACTCTTTACTTCTAAGCTATTTCAAGGGGTGGGATCCATGCTTAGGCCCAGTCTTCTGTTCTCCGGCTCGGCTTTGCTGGGTTTGCTGTCCTTGCCGTTTTTGATCGGCGAAGGTGGCTGGTTGACCTCATCTCGTAAGAGCCAGAGTCCTGTCACTGAGGTTTCTCTACAAGCTTGGGAGCACTCCCTGCCCTCATCCCAGGCCTTGTTTGAAGATGAACCAGGTTCTGAATCTTGGCTCAGGCGGCAAGCCCAACTGCAAGAACGGGTACAACAGCTTGAGCAGCGATCTCTCGCTCACCAGCAGCAGGTCTATCAATGGCTTGCGCAACAGGCAGATCCCCAGCCCGCGGGGGTTGTTGGCCGTTCCAACCCAAGCCTTGCCGTGCCGGCACGGCCTCGGCGTCAGGATTCCACTCTCTCTCAATCCTCTGCTCCGGCGGATCTTCCCAATGAGCTGGCGCTGCTAACCCAGTCCATCCAACAGGAGCCGGGAAATGCGCAGCTTTATCTGCAACGGGCGCAATACTTCTGGCGTCAGTCTCAGGAGGATCCTGCTGCTTTACCGCAGCCGGAGCATGCTTCTGCCATTGCTTACCTGATGCGCTCCGCTCTGCGGGATCTGGATATTGCTATTGCTTTGGATCCCTATCTGGCTGAAGCCTATTTGCTCAAGGCCAAAATCCAACACGAGCGTTTGCAAGAACCTGAGCAGGCTCTGGCGACCTTGTCTCCCCTGGATCGGATTGCCTATCACAACCCGCAATTGCACTTGATCCGCTCTCGCATCTGGGCCGAACAAGGCCATCTGGAATCGGCGTTTGATGTGTCGCATCTGGCGATTGAGCTGGCCAAGCAAAATCAAAGTGCTGCCGATCTTTTCGAGGCCTATGTCCATCGCGGCCTGATGTGGGCCAGCATCTGCGACTTCAATTTGGCCGTTCAGGATTTCAGCCGAGCTCTTGAGTTGCAGCCTTACCAAGGTGATGTGTACTACTACCGGGGTATGGCGCGCGCTTACCAGGGAGAGGATAGGGCTGGTGCCGCTTCCGATTTGGGTAGCGCTTTGATGTTGTGGCGGGCTTCCGGCACGGGATCCCCGGAGCTGCTGGAATATGCAGAAGCGGTACGGATGGAACTGTTGCGGTAGCTGCAATTCTGGCTGGGTTTTTGCTGCGGATCTTTGGTCTGGCCGACTGGGCAGGGAAGTTCTGGGTCTAGGGTCTTTGCCCAAGAGCGTTTGGCAAGTCCAGCTAGGGCAAGCCAGGATGGTAGAACCGTCTGTTACCTAGCCCCCTGAAGAGAACCCAGCCAGATGATGAGCCGAAGACAATTGACCATCTCCGTATCCTCTGTAGCCCTGGTGGTGGCCACAGGGATGCTGTTGTTGCTGCTGTGGCAACTGCGCAGCTTGGTGCTGACGGTGATGATCGCGGTGGTGGTGGCGGCAGCGCTGGCTCCCCTGGTGGATCTGGCCGAGCGATTACGCATCCCCCGCTGGCTGGGGGTTGTGCTGGTGTATTTGAGCTTAATTGCCGGGATTGCCGGCTTGGCTCTGCTTATTGGCCCGACGGTGGCGACTCAGACCCAGCGGTTGCTGACGAGGCTGCCTTTCTATCTGGAGCAGTTGCAACTGTTGGTGGACACCTGGATTGCTGATCTGGCGGGGGTGGATCCGGCGGCGCTGGACTACTTAAACCAGTTGCTCGATCCTCAGTCGTTGATGAGCTGGGCAGTTCGCTCGGGACAACGGGTGCTGGTGCAGTCTTTCGACTTCACCCGCGGTTTGCTGGGCGGTCTGCTAACCACGGTGCTGACCCTCTTCATTTCCGGCTACATGCTGGTGAGCGGCTCTGACTTGGTGCGGGGCTTGGTGGAGTTGTTTCCTTATCCCTGGAATGACCGGCTGGCTCAGCAGGTACACCCGATGGCTCAGCGCATGGGGGGCTACATCCAGGGGCGGGTGCTGGTCTCTGCCATTTTGGGTGTGATGATCACCGTCTCGCTTCGCTTTCTGGGCCTGTCGGAGTTTGCTCTGGCGCTGGGGGTGATCGCTGGGTTTACCAACCTTATCCCCTTCATTGGGCCGGTACTGGGATCCCTGCCCGCCTTGGTGGTGGCAATCGTTCAGGGGGGCTGGACTTTTTTGTGGGTGCTGATCCTATACGTTGCCGTTCAAAACCTGGAAACCTATGTGTTGGATCCTCTGTTGGTGGGATCCTCGGTGCGGGTGAAGCCCTTGTATCAGTTGCTGGCGGTGCTGGGGGGCACCCAGTTGTTGGGTATTGTTGGGGCGGTGATCGCCCCCCCGTGGGTGGCCGGTATGGCGGTGCTGTTGGAGAACCTTTATCTGAAGCCCAAGCAGGAGGCAGAGGTTCGATCCAGGCTGTATGCTCGGGCCACCGAGGCTGCCGGTTCTTTGGCTTTGCCGGGGATGGATTCTGCCGACGCGAGCAACCCAGAGCCATCTTTTTCCTCTGGTCCGAATGGCTCTTCAAATGAGCCGGAAGAGTTGCCACAGGAAGAAAGTCTCTCGCCTGCGGATCCCGTAGCCGGAAGAAGTCCTTATTAGCAAGCTTCTCATCTATTCGCCTCTGTTGCTCTCGGAGAAGGGCTGCTGTGGTTTTGGGTAGGGTGCACATCTCAGCGGTGACGGGCATCGAGGATGAACAGAGCACTACCTACGACGAACAGGAGGCTGGCTCCTATCCCCAGCAGGGTTTGGACAACCTTGAGATTGAGAAAGGCTGGAGCTGCTGGATCCCACAGAGAGGGGTCACTGCCCAAGGTCATCACCTCGCTCACCGCAAACAGGCCACTCCCCAGCAAAAACAACCAACTGGCCAACTCGTAGCGGTGGTTGCCTCTCATGTCTTCTCCGACTGCAAGTGTTCGTAGGCTTGAGCAGCGGCGGCCATTTCCGCAGCCTTTTTCGAGCGACCTTCACCGCGGCCCCAGCACCGCCCTTGCCCCCAAACTTCCATGGTGAAATGAGGGGGATGCTCCTGGGCGGCCACCAGGCGGTATTCGGGCAGGCTACCCCAAAGGCGTTGGGTGAGTTCTTGCAAGGCTGCTTTGGGGTTGCGCCGAGTGGGGTCTTGGAACCATTGCTCCACTCGTCGGTGTAAGTAGGGATCCAGCCAGGGATGCAGCCTGGGCAGCGTGTAAATACCCCAACTGAGATAAAAGGCTCCCAGGAGAGCCTCGAAAGCATCCGCCAGCCGCCGACCCCGTCCGGCCAAGTCGTTTTGAGAGCTGGATCCCACCTCCAGGTAGCGATCCAAGCCGTGCAGATCCGCCAGTTCTGCCAGGTAAGCATCGCTGGTCAGGTCGGAGCGAATCGCGGTCAGCTCTCCCACCGACAGATGGGGATAGGACTGAAACAAGAATTCCGTAACCAAAATTCGCAGGACAGAATCCCCCAACAACTCCAGCCGATCGTTGTTCCGTCGGCCATCCAGAGAAGGGTGAATCAGAGCCTGATCCAGCAGATCCCAACGCAGTTGTTCCAGCAAAGCCGGATCCCTGAATCCAAGGCGGGCCAGCAAATGCTCCAAGGCACGGCGACGGGGCGGGATCAACTCAACCATACACTCAGGTGCTGACGTTGCCTTAGCGGTCAGAACTGCACAGCTTGCAACCATTTTGACCTGAGCCATCTCACCCAGGCCGGGATCCCCGCTCAGGCGGTAAGCCAGCTATGCTACAGGAGTAGTATAGGCTTTTCGAGGGAGGATCTCGGCATGCCCATTCGCGCCAATTCCCCCATTCCCACGACCCAGATGGAAGTGACCAGCATTCGGCTGGAACGTGAGCTGAAGCAGCGACTGAAGGCGTTGGCCGGAAATCAGGGTTACCAGGCCCTCATACGGGAAATTCTTTGGAGCTATGTCCTACGCCACTCCCAAGGGGCTGCTGCCCTCAGTCCTGAGGATATTCGGGCCAGCTTCCCGGCCACGGCCCACCAAGCCCAATGCTGCGCTCTCACCGGACGGGCCATTCAACCGCAGGAGCCAATGTTGCTGGGGTGGACCACCGATGGGAAGTTTGTCGCCCTCAGCTCCTCCTGCTTTTAAGTTTTGGAGTCTCTGATACATTCACGCTGAACTCTCCTGAACATGGTTCAGGAAAGAAGCGATCGCATCCTGCCTATCTCT
The DNA here is from genome assembly GCF_054059115.1 of Thermostichus sp. MS-CIW-26. NCBI lineage: Bacteria > Bacillati > Cyanobacteriota > Cyanophyceae > Thermostichales > Thermostichaceae > Thermostichus > Thermostichus sp. MS-CIW-26. The sequence goes on along the minus strand of NZ_JBSSBV010000020.1, from coordinate 44,338 downwards.
GAGCAGGAAGGCGGTATCCCGCAAAGCCCTGAGGAATACCCCCCGAGCGCTTTCCCCCTTCACTTCCCGGCAACCGTTGCGGTGGACTCAAGGATCAGGGGGAAACTTGGTCTACTATATCCCTCTCAATGACTTTTGCCAAACCGCCTAAAGCTCAGTAAATTCAGCAAAGTTCAGGGTTTTGGGGGTTAGAGGCATGCTCTCCAGTTGGCGAAAGGCTCCACCCGGCACGAATGCCACCCCTTTAGACGCCACGAAGTTCTCGATATTTTCTGGCCCGTTCCTCGGCTGGATCGGGGGCTTGAGCTTTGGCAACTGCCTCCTCCAGTTGGGCCATCACCGTCTCTGCCGGTTCAGCGGAGCGGACGACGTAAAACATTAGGTTAATGGCTTCGTTGGCCGTCAGTTTGAGGGTTTCTTTTCCTTTGGGCACCAGCGCGATCTTGCCATCTGTGGTTGTGATGGCTGTATGGGATCCCTTAGCCAGAATCTCCCCAGCTTTTTCCAGAGTGACAAGCATATCCGTAGCTCACGGCAGCAGGACATCTACTATCCTATCGAATGTCTTGGGGCAAACGTTCCAGAAGGGTCTAAGCCATTTGGCGGATTGGGTGGGTTCATCATGGGTTGCCATGCTCTGCCAGCCAAGCATACAAGTGGGGAAACAACTTTTGATTGGCTCCCGGGAAGGGAAATTCCGACAGTTCCGCCGGGCTGACCCAGCGCACCTCGCTACATTGCAGGGCTTGAGCTTCTCCGCCCAGGTAGCGGCAGATAAAAGCAATAAGAGTAACGGTGAAATGGGTGTAGGCATGTTCGATGGTGGCCAGCGGTGCGACCACCTCGATGTCGATGCCGATTTCTTCCTTCACCTCCCGCACTACACACTCAGCAGCCGTTTCTCCCGGCTCGATTTTCCCTCCGGGAAACTCCCACAGCCCACTGAGCATTGAGCTTTCCAGTCGTCGATCGATAAGGATTTCTTTTCCCCGCAGAACAATGGCAACCGCGATTTGCTTATGAGGACGAGAGGCACGGGGTGCAGACATAGGCAATTGTTGGTGTTGACCTCGATTGTAGGCGCTGCAATCCGCTTGCCAAGGGCACCGGCCACAGTGAGGCTTTTTGGGACGACAGACGGTAGCTCCCAAATCCATCAGGGCTTGGTTAAAAGCCCGTGGCTGCACAGGATCCAACAATTGCTGGGAAAGCTGCCACAACAGGGGCAGACACTGGGCCGGAGGCTGTTGCAAAGCCACCAAGCGAGCCAACACCCGCTTAACGTTGCCATCCAAAATGGGCAAAGGCTGATCGAAGGCAGCGCTGAGAATGCCGCCGGCTGTGGTGCGCCCGATCCCCGGCAGAGCCAGCACCTGCTCCAAATCCCTGGGGAACTCGCCGTTCCGTTCCCGCACCAGGATTTGGGCGGCTTTGTGCAAGTTCAGGGCCCGCCGGTAGTAGCCTAGGCCCTCCCACAGTTTCAGCACCTGCTGCTGGGGGGCTGCCGCCAATGCTGGGATCCCGGGCAGGGTTTGCATCCAGCGCTGAAAGTAGGGGATAACTGTTGCCACCTGGGTTTGCTGTAACATCACTTCCGAAACCCAAATGGCGTAGGGATCCCGGGTGCGGCGCCAGGGCAGATCCCGCCCGTGTTCACGGTACCAACGCTGAAGAGACTGCCGCAAGCGTTGCAAGAAAGCCTCGTCCCACTCCCCTCCTTTGCTCGGAAGGCTGGCAATGTAGGAAAAACTGACCTCGGCTTCTGATATGGGCTGAGACTCAAGCTGCGTAAGCAAAGTGCAAAGCCCACCAGATCAGGGCCGAAACCACACCGGCCACAATTCCTGCCGAGATCAAAACGACAATTGGGCTATCTGCCCCCTTGAACTTCATAATGCCGCGATTGTAGTCAGCCATCCTTGCCTCCTACCAGCTCTGGCGTTGGGGTTGTCAGGGATGTTGATCGGGATCCAGATCTGCCAGCTCTATTCACAGGGAAAGCTGTGGCGAAGATGTCCCAGTAGAGGTGCTCCGCACCGCCGGCGCAAACATGCCTGGGGAGAAGCACCGTCCTCGGTCATGCATGATACAACCTTAGCATGGAACAGACTTTGACCCTGGTGATTTGGACTGTTTGGAATAACCAGAAGCTAGGCAACCCGCAGGACTAACCGGTCTGCTTCCCACTGTCGAAATAGGTTGAGAAGGTGGTCGGCTCTCTCTTCATGGGCAGCCAGGATCTCAGCGCCAGAACGGGCTTGATTGGCCAAGGGCAGCAGCAGCTCCACCACTTGGTAGCGGGTAGAGGCTATCATCTTGCCCGGGATGCGGGCGACGGGCCAGAAAATATCCATCTTCTGGGTCAGGATCTGGGCCGGATCCAGCTTGCCCAACAGATCTGAAAAGGGGATTTTTTGATCCCAGTAGCGCACGCTGCCATAGCGGACGAACAAGGGGTTGAGTTGCCAGCGGGATCCCTTAAAAAATTCGACTGTAAAGGGATCCCAAGTTGTTATCTTTTGACCTTGATGGCAGCACCAAAAGAGATTTTGCGTGTGATATAGGGGCTCCAGATACTCGATGACCCGCAGTTGGTCGATGCGAGCAAGGGCCTCGTAGCGGCGATGGAACTCCGGGTGGGTGGCGGCAATCAACGGCCTGGCATTCCAATAGTCCAAGTAGGGGGCTACATCGATAAACTCCAGCCCGGCTTGGGCAAGCAAGTCGGGAATCTCGCCGATGTCGAAAGGAATATCATTGGCATGGAAGAAATTATCGACAATGTTTTCATCTTGTCCATAGTATTCTTGGTGAGCCTTGGCGTGCTTGGCCAAAAGGGAATTGGGGCTGGCTCCCTTCAGCAGTTGCCGCACAAATTCGATCTTTTCTGGGGTTGCAGGTGGGGTGATGCCCAACAACTCCAAGGCTCGCCGAATGCGGTACAGATGCCAACGGCCTGAACGGTTGTAGAGCATCAGCGCCATCACCCCGTCGGCAGCTAGGCGCGAGGCCAAGTTCCTCAAAGCCTTGACGGGATCGGCAGTGTGGTGGATTACCCCGTAGGAGCTGATCATGTCGAAGCTGCCTTCGGGCCAAGTAGAGGGATCCAGCAGATCCCCGTACTGCACAGAGCAGTTGCGTAGGCCGTGGTGCTTAATTCGCTTTTGGGCAATCTCTAGGGCCGGGCGGCTGATGTCGATCCCGACCACCGACCCATAGCCGGGGTTGCTGGCGGCAATGCCATGCACCTCCCAGCCGGTGCCACACCCTGCCACCAAAAACCTGGATCCTGTGGGCTCTTGCAAGGTGCGGGTGCGGGCGTACTGCGCCAAGGTATAGCTGCCCAGACTGGAGAAGCCCTCAAAGGGCCGGTCGTAAGGAATAGGAGGGTAGGGGAACGTCTCGTACTGGGCCTGCACCGCCCGGGTAATCTCGGCTTCGCTCACCAAAAGCACTTCCTCCCACGCGTTCCCCCCCATCCTAAGGTCTTCTTGACGCTTTGAGCCGGGAGATCTTGCTGGGTTGCCCGTCTGAGAACCTGGCCCTTCACAGCCTGGTTGTAAACCCCGCCGGAGGCAGAGCGGGCGGGACGGAGTCCTCACAAAACCGAGTGAGGCAGGCGACCCTCTGCCGAGCCGTTGGCTAAGGCCCTGCCAGAGCGTGAGTTGCCCGCTTGTAGGCTTCCTCCAGCGTCTCTGCCAAGGTGGGGTGAACGTGCACCAAGCCGGCCAGTTCTCGCACCGTGGCCCGGCGAGCAATGGCCTGAGCTGCCTCGTGAATCAAATCCGCCGCATGGGGCCCGAAGATATGGGATCCCAGCAGTAGGCCGGTGCTCTTGTCAAAGACCAGCTTGACCATGCCCTCTGTCTCTCCCGAAGCAATGGCCTTGGAGTTGCCGCCAAAGTAGGTGCGCACCGTGCCCACGCTGTAGCCTTCCTCCTTGGCCTGAGGTTCGGTCAGCCCCACAAAACCCATTTCCGGGTGAGTGAACACCGCGGCCGGGATGCTGAGGTAGTCCATGTAGGCAGTACGGCCACAGATGTTTTCCACGGCCACTCTCCCCTGAGCTGCCGCCGCGTGGGCCAACATCATCTTGCCGGTCACATCCCCAATAGCCCAGAGGTGAGGCAAATCGGTGGCCATGCGGCTATCGACAGGAATAAACCCCCGTTTGCCGGTGTCGATGCCCAACTCGGCCAAGCCCAGCCCCTCTGAGACCGGGATCCGACCGGCAGCCACCAAGCAGCCATCCACCTGCAGCGTCTCGCCGTTGGAGAGGTGAATGGTCACCGGCTGGCCGGGGATCACCTGCCGAGCCAGCACGCCCACAAAGGTTTGAATGGAGCGGGGCTTGATCAGCACTCGCTGGGCCAGGCGGGCAATGTCTGGGTCGAAAGCCGGCATCAGGGTCTCTAGGGCTTCGATGAGGATGACCTGGGATCCCAAGGCAGTGTAGATGTCGGCAAACTCCTGGCCAATGTAGCCGCTGCCGATAATCGCTAGGCGCTCCGGGATCCACTCCAGCCGCACCGCCTCGTCGCTGGTGAACACCGTCCGGCCATCCACCTCGATGCCAGGGGGCACAAAGGGGCGGGAGCCCGTAGCAAGAATAACATCCTGCGCCGTGTAGGTGTGGGATCCCTTCTCTTCCTGGACTTCCACCTGCTGGGGTGCCACCAACTTGCCTCGCCCTCTCAGGATTGTTACCCCCAGCTTCTCCAGCGAGCGAGTCATGTCGGCGCGGATCTTCTCCACCACTTGGGCAGCATGATTGGCAATAGCCTCTCGGTTCACCTGAAGGGATCCCACTTGGATGCCCAGCTCAGAGCTGTGTTGCAGTTCCCGCAGGCGTCCGGAGGCGGCCAAGAGAGCCTTGGAGGGGATGCAGCCGCGGTTGATGCAGGTGCCGCCCATTTCTGCACCTTCAACGATGGCGGTTTTCAGGCCGGATTCGACAGCATGCAAAGCAGCGCCGTGGCCGCCGACGCCGGCACCGATGATGATTACGTCAAAATCGAAGCTCATGGCGAGATTGGATAACCAGTGCCTCATTTTCTCACCTTGTTGGCCTTCCCAGAAACCTGGCTAGGGGCACCCAAGCCATGCAGTAGCATAGAGTCGCTTGTAGGCGGGTGGGGGTACACATGACACTCCAAGCTTTGATCTTCGATGTGGACGGCACGCTGGCGGACACGGAGCGGGATGGTCATCGCGTGGCCTTTAACGCTGCCTTTGCCGAGGCAGGGCTGGACTGGCACTGGTCGGTGGAGCTCTACGGCCAACTCCTGGCCATTACGGGGGGCAAAGAGCGCATTCGCCATTTCGTTGCAACCTGCCAGCCGCCGCTACCCCCTGGTGAAGATTTAAATGCCCTCATTGCCCGGCTGCACCAGGCCAAAACCCGCCACTACACTGCCCTATTGGCCCAAGGGGGGATCCCACTCCGCCCAGGGGTGAAGCGCCTCCTGCAGGAGGCCAGAGCTGCTGGGATCCGCTTGGCCATTGCCACCACCACCACGCCGGAAAATGTAACAGCCCTTTTGGAGCACACACTGCCGGAGAGCCTAAGCTGGTTTGAAGTGATCGCTGCCGGCGATATTGTCCCCGCCAAAAAGCCCGCCCCCGACATCTACTTCTACACCCTGGAACAGATGGGGCTGCCCCCCCAGGCCTGCCTGGCCTTTGAAGACTCGGAGAATGGGCTGCGCTCGGCCCAGCAGGCCGGTATTCCCACTGTGGTGACGGTAAACGACTATACCCGGGATCAGGATTTTTCCGGGGCGGCTCTGGTGCTGGATCACCTGGGGGAGCCTGAGGATCCGTTTCGGGTGTTGGCGGGAACGGTGGGATCCCACCGCTACTTCACCCTGGAGTTGGCCTGCCAAGTCCATGCCCAAGCCATTCCCTCTGAGGTGGGAAACTGATGTCAGCAGCAGAGCTCCCAGACCTGCAGCAGCGCCTAGAGGCTCATCTGCAGCAAGTGGCCCAGCCCCGGGATCCCGACTGGTCGCCCCTGGGCCATAGCCAAGTGGAGCGCTACATCCAAGAGCAGCTTTCTAAGTGGGGATCCCTGGAGTCCTTCCCCTTTGAGGCCGGTGGCCGCCTGCACCGCAACTGGATCTTGAAATTGCCGGGATCCCGTTCTGGCCGCCAACCCATCCTCATCGGAGCCCACTTTGACGCTGCCCCGGCAACTCCTGGAGCTGACGACAACGCCAGCGGCGTGGCGGTGTTGCTGGAGTTGGCCCGCCATTTTGCTGCCGAGCCGGCTTCTTCTCCGCTGTGGCTGGTGGCCTTTGACCTGGAGGAGCGGGGAATGGTGGGCAGCACAGCCTACGCCCGCTTTCTTAAACAGCAGCGCCAGCCCCTGCGGCTGATGCTCTCTCTGGAGATGCTGGGCTACCGGGATCCCACCCCCGGATCCCAGGACTATCCCGCCGGCCTTGAGAAGCTTTACCCCAACCGGGGAGATTACATTGGCCTTATTGGCAACTGGCCCACCTGGGGGGATCTGCTCAAGCTGCAGCGTGATTTTCAAAAAGTGGGGATCCCTTGTTGCTGGCTGCTGGCCGGGCAGCGGGGCTTGATCCTGCCTGCCACTCGCCTGAGCGATCACTCCCCCTTTTGGGATGCGGGCTACGCCGCCGTTATGGTTACCGACACCGCCTTCTTGCGCAACCCTCACTACCACAAGCCAAGCGACACCCTCGAAACCCTAGATCAAGACTTCCTGACGGGGGTCTGCCAGGGCTTGATGGCCGGGATCCGCTCGCTGTAGCTCTTCCAAACACCACAGTCGTTCAACAACAAGTAGCGTGCGTTAAGTCCTAACTCCCCTCTCTCTGGAAGGAGGCTGGGGGTAAGGGTAGAGTTGGCATCCTCAGCTAGAAATCGCAGGAGCCCCGCACTGTACCCGTAGGGTCAGTGTCGGGAGGAATGCGGAAGTTATGATAGAACCATGACCCAAGTCCTGACCGTCTCCTGTAAGCTCAAGGTGTCTCAGTCGCAAGCCGCAAAGTTGGATGCGACAATGGATGCCTTTGTGCAGGCGTTGAACTGGGTCAACCAAAACACACCAGAAAAAGTAGTCAACGCAGTCAAACTCCAGTCCCTTTGCTATTACCAGATTCGCGCTCGGTTTGGCTTGTCCAGTAACTTGGCTCAGCAGGTCTGCAGACGGCTGGCCGGTGCCCGTAAAGTTGCCCGACAGAAAAACCGTCCGGTCAAAGCGTTCAAGAGAGGCTTTGCGACCTACGATGCCCGTATCTTTTCGTTTCGCGAGAAAGACTGGACGGTGTCGCTGACCACGGTTGGGGGTCGAGAGCGCTTTGAGCTGGCGATTGGCCGTTACCAGAGAGAACAGTTGGCAGGCTCCAACCCCAAATCCGCCACTCTGGTCAAGCGCAAAGACGGTTTCTACTCCATTCAAATCTGTGTGGAAACGGAACCGTGCCCACCGCAAGGCACGGATAGAGTGCTGGGCGTGGATTTGGGAAGGACGGATATTGCTCATACATCGGAAGGAGATAACTGGAATGGACAGCAGTTGAACAAAGTCCGAGACCACTACTCTCGATTGAGGGCGGCACTCCAACGCAAAGCCAGTAAGGGCACACGCAGTTCGCGGCGCAGATGCCGTCAACTGTTGCAACGGCTGTCTGGCAAGGAGAGACGCTTTCAAGCGTGGGTTAATCATCGCATCTCCAAAGCTATTGTCTCCAGGGCAAAAGCTACCAACAGTGCTATCGCTCTGGAAGACCTGACAGGGATCCGGGAAAGGGTTAATCAACAGCCGCGCAGCAAAGCCGAGCGACGAAGGGCCAACAGTTGGGCGTTCTACCAACTACGCCAGTTTCTGGAATACAAGGCGAGGGTTGCAGGGGTTTCTCTGATTCTTGTTCCGCCTGCTTACACGTCGCAGACCTGCCACCGGTGTTTGCACATCCATCCCGACCCTGCGCAATCCTATCGCAGTGGTAAGTCGTTCAAGTGTGGGCACTGTGGATGGGAAGGAGATGCGGACTTGAATGGTGCAAACGTAATTGCGCTCTTGGGGGCTGTCGTAAACCAGCCTAGAGGTTAAGCCTACGGCTCGCTTCGCGAACGGGCCTGTTTTGTTCTCTGGTAGAGCAGAGCAGGCTCAGGGCTACTGAAAGCCCGCTCCGTACCGCTTTAGCGGTCGGAGTCGGGTAGTTTACTACGGAGATTTCTCCAGGGGGTTCGCGATTCTTCGACTGGATCCTTTGTTGATGAGGGGAGACAATAGACGAGAGTAGTAGCAGGGAAAAGGTTAAAAAACCTGCCTTGGCACTGTAAAACTCAGCAGGAGATTGCGTATGAGCGCTTTTGCCCAAGCTCCCAAAAAGTGTGTTTCCGCCGCCTTCAAAGAAGAGGGCAAGCTGCAAGAGTGTATCCAGCGACTTTTGAACCGTGGCATTCCCAACGATTGCATCTCCATTATTGGCCGCAACTTTCAAACCGAAGCCAAAATTACCGGGTTTATCACCCGCAAAGAGGTGGTTCTGGACGGTCTGACCAATGGGGCCATCTATGGATCCCTGTTCGGATCCCTGCTGGGGCTGCTCACTGGCGTGGGGGTGCTGTTCATTCCCTTTTTGGGGGCAGTGGTGGCCGCTGGGCCTCTGGGAGCCGCTTTGTTGGGGGCAACGGGCGGCGCTTTGTACGGAGCACTGGGAGCGGGCCTGGGATCCGCCCTGATTGCCTTGGGTATGCCGCAGGAGAAAGCCGCCATCTACCAAACCCGGGTACAGGCGGGCGAGTTCTTGTTGGTGGTGCAAGTACCGGAAGAGAAGTCGGGCGAAATTTACTTGCTGCTGCAGAGTGCTGGCGGAGAGGAAGTTTCCATTGCCGACTTGAACTTGCCCGGTGAGCCAGAGGGAGACTTAACCCCAGAGAGCATCTCGCCGGAAATCCGCGCTGACCTCTCGGAAGAAGCGCAGCAAACCTTTGTGGAAGCCTACAACCAAGCCAAACAAGAGAGCAATAACTCCACCCATGCACTCCTCAAAGCTTGGGAAAAGGTCAAGCAAATTTTCACACGAGATGAGAAAGGGATCTTCTCCAAACGCAAGCCCTAGCCCAAAAAGTTTCCGAAGTAGCGAGAGCACAGTAAAGCGCCATCTCGCCGCTCTGCCTGTACGTGTTCTGGGTCTGCTCCAATTTTTTAGCTGCAACCTTATATCCTGAGAATAGCCCGAAAAACTCTAACCTAACCTTGCAGGGGTGAGCCTATGGCTGCGAGTGACTTCAAGGATTATTACAAGATCCTGGGCGTCAGCAGAGATGCCTCTGCCGAGGAAATCAAGCGCGTCTATCGCAAGCTGGCCCGCCAGTATCACCCCGATGTCAACCCTGGGAATAAGGCGGCAGAGGAGCGCTTCAAGGAGATCAACGAAGCCTACGAGGTGCTCTCAGATCCGGAAAAGCGGCGGCGCTACGACCAGTTTGGGCAGTACTGGCAGCGGGTGGGTACTGGTTCTGCTGCTGGAATGCCTGGCATGGAGGGCTTCGCCCAGTACACCAGCTTCGAGGAGTTTATCAACGAGCTGTTGGGCCGTATGGGATCCCGCCGCAGCGGGTTCCAGGGCTTCGCCGGCGGCTTTGGGCCGTTTGTTTCGGTGGATTTGCCGGGGCAGGATGTGGAGGGCACTCTGGGTCTCAGCTGGGCAGAAGCTTTCCACGGCACCCAGAAACGGCTGAACCTAGATGGAGAAACGCTAACTATCCGCATTCCCCCCGGCGCTAAGCCGGGCAGTCGCATCCGCGTCAAGGGCAAAGGCCAGGTCAGCCCCTTTGGCGGGCCAAGAGGGGATCTCTACCTCACTTTGGAGCTGCCCCCCCATCCCTTCTTCCGCTTTGACGGAGACAACCTGCTCTGCGAGCTGCCCATTACTCCTGACGAGGCGGCTTTGGGAGGGACGGCGGAAGTTCCCACCCCTACGGGTCGCGTGCAACTGAAGATCCCTGCCGGGGTAGACAGCGGCCAAACCCTGCGGCTGCGGGGCCAAGGCTGGCGGGATCCCCAAGGCCAGCGGAGCGACCTGCTGGTGCGGCTGAAGGTGGTGGCGCCCAAATCCCTTTCCCAGACCGAGCGGGATCTCTACGAAAAGCTGCGCCAAAGCCGTAGCTGGGATCCCCGCGCCCACTTGCAGGAGGTGAGTCTATGAGTTTGGCCATTGTGCGGGTAGAAGAACGGCTCTATACCTTCGAGCAGGCCACGGAACTGCTGGGGATCCCTCCCCACCTGCTGGAATGGCTGCTGGCCCAAGGCTTAGTGGAGGCCGAGAGCAGCTACCTGACCCCCCAACAGCTCAGGCGGTTGTTGCAAATGAGCCGCCTACACCGAGACTTGGGGCTTAACTGGACGGGGGCAGCGATGGTCTTGGACATGGCTCAGGAAATTGCCCGGCTCAGGGGGCAACTGCGCCACTACCGCGGATTTTGAGGCTGCCCAGCTAACCCATCAAGGAGATAAACTTCGATGAACCCTATGGAACAGATCATCCGACGTAGCCAGGTGGTGGGCCTGCTGGCCCTCGATGGCAGCACTGCTACCGCATTGGGTACCGTAGAAGAAATCTGGGTTGACCCAACAGGGCGGGTATGCTACTTCACCAGCCAGCAGGGGTACACCCCCCTGGAGCAGATTTCTCTCATCGGGCCAGACGCGCTGCTGACCTACTCTACCGTTTTTGCTACCCCCCTAACCCCCATCAGCTCTCTTTACCGCCGCACAGTGCGCATTGGGAATCGAGAGGTCGGCTGGATTGAGGATTTTCTCTTCGACTGGGAGACCGGATCCATTGCCGCTTATATTCTGGGTGGCAGCATTGCCGAGCCTTGGGGGGGGCGTGCCGTTCTCCTACCTGAGGATGTGGAAGCCATTGATGTGGACGCGGTGGTGGTTAAGGAGGATGCTCCGCAGCGGCTGAAATCGGAAGCGGAAGGCTTAAAGAACTTTTGGAGCGAAAAATCTCGGCAGGTGAAACAGCTTATCCAGCGCATGGGGGATCGCCTCAAGGCGTTGGTTGGCCCACAGGATCCGCCGGAGGTGGTGCGCGTTAAGGTGAAGCAGGTGCGGGACGAGCTGGCCAAAGGGGGCAAGTTCGATCTCTCCCTACTGGACGAGGCGGCAGAGTTTCTGCAACACAAGTGGGAAACCTGGCAACATCGCCTCAGCCGCGCCGCTCAGCGCATGCAGGCTGCCCTTCAGGCTGCTTGGGAGAAGCTGACCGAATAGCAAAGAATGACTCTGCAACCTCTGGCCTGCGGTCGCCTCAGATGCTGCACATTTGCTTCCCAACTGCTTCCCAACTCCCCTCTTCCTCTGGGAAAGGGGCTGGGGGGCAACAGCATGAGGTGCTTGGGGAGTCCGTCCCACTGCTCGACCGGAACTGTTGCAAGCCAGTCCTCGACCAAACCCAGCTGACGGACGGCGGCTTTTTCGGCTACGATCTAAGATCGCTGTCAATGCTCGGATCAGGTTTCAAGACCCCCGCAGGGCACCTGTACGGCAGGGAGAAAGATGACTTACGCAATTGTGGAAACCGGCGGTAAGCAGCTTTGGGTGGAGCCGGGGCGTTTTTACGAGGTCGATCGCCTGGCGGAAGTGGAGGAGAACAGCCCCTTCGATTTGTCTCGTGTGCTGTTGATCAACCACGAGGGTCAGGTGACGTTGGGGCATCCCTACGTTTCGGAGGCGGTCGTCAGGGCACGGGTTTTACAGCATCGGCGCGGCGATAAAATCATCGTCTACAAGATGAGGCCAAAGAAAAAGACCCGCAAAAAGAGGGGTCATCGGCAACCGCTGACCCGTCTGCTGATCGAGTCTATTGAACTCAATGGGGTGCCCCTAGCCACGGCACCATCCCGTACGGAAGCGGCTCCAGAGTCTAACCCAGAGGCAGCCCCTTCGGCAGCGGCGACAGGGATCCCTGTGGATGAGGAATAAACTCTGAACTCAGGTGTCCTGAATCCCGATTTTTTTATCTCGTTTCTGTTGATCACGCAGTTGCATAGGAGGCGTTATGGCTCATAAGAAGGGAACGGGCAGCACTCGCAACGGTCGAGATTCCAATGCCAAGCGGCTGGGGGTGAAGCGCTATGGGGGCGAGCTGGTGCATCCCGGCCACATTCTGGTCAGGCAGCGGGGCACCAAGTTTCACCCAGGGGTGAACGTGCGCATCGGCGGCGACGACACCTTGTATTCTGTGGTCACCGGCATTGTGACTTTTGAGCGCTATGGCAAGTGGCGGCAAAAGGTGAGTGTCTACCCAGCTGAGGTGGCTGCCCAGTAGGGAAAGGCCCAGCTTTGAAACTGCCTGGGAGAGCATGACTCTAGTCAATAATAAGCTCAACTATACTGAAAATAATGTATAATATGTTCAGTACGGATTACTACCAGTTGATCTTTCTGTTTACTTTCGAGTCTGCCAACATGGTAGCCAAAGCAAAGCAGAAAATTGGTAGTAAGACGACACGGAAACTGCGCTTTGGGTATTCTACTCAAAGCTTTGCGGGATACCGCCATTCTGGTTGGAAACAAACAGAATGCTATCGCTGCATAGTTGAACAGTGATGTTCAGCAGTGCTCAGCGTAAATGTATCAGTTTCTTCCGCAAGAGAAGATTCTCGCTTCTGTCGACCAAGCTGCTTGCCGGGCTGAAAACTGTCTGCTCCAGAGCAGACAGGGTTTTGCTGTTGCTGATTCCTGAACTTTTTTCGTTCTTGAGGATTGGGGCCAGCCGGAAGAGAAGAGGAGCTAGGGATCCCTGACCACTTAGGGGCGAAAATGGCAAAAGCACGGAAGGCAGAAAGCTGATGCGGGTGTATTTGTTTCGCTGGGCAGGGTTGCTTCACCTCATTGCCGGGGTGATGTACCTCTACTGGCGACTGACAGCCGGGTTGATGGATTTGGGATCCCTTTTGTTTTGGGGGGCAGAGCTGTATGTTTGGCTGGCAGCGGTGGGCTTCACCCTCAGCCGCTATCCCCAGGTGCCGAGAGAGACGATCCCATCCCCGGAGGTTCTGCGGCGGTCGTTTTTCCAGTTACCGCGAGTGGATGTGCTGGTGATGCGCCAGTGGGATTCCGTAGAGGCAACCCGGCAGACGGTGCTCTCGGCTCTGCACCTCGACTACCCGTGGGAGCGGTTGTTTGTCCACATTGTGGATCGGGTAGAGGATGAGGAGATGGCCAAGGCGGCCCGGGCCATTCCCTGCGAATACTGGGCCTGCCCTAGCCCCACAGCCGACCCCCTGGCTTACGCGATGGGATCCCCTCATATCCAAGGGGAGTATCTGCTCCTGGTGCAGCCGGGCCATTTTCTCGAGCGGGACTTCCTGTGGCAGACCTTGCCCCACTTTTACAACTCGCCGGAGCGGGCTCCAATTGTCAACCGAACTGGCTTTGTGCAGGCAATGCTGCGCACCCTAGGCCAGCCCAGAGCCGTTCACCCACTGCAGCAGCTCTTGGCGGTGGGATCCCAGGGCTACCAGGCGGCACCCCTGTTGGGTTCTGGCTGTCTCATCCGGCGCAAGGCTTTGGAAGGGATCCCGCGGATCGACATTCGTCGCCCTGTGCAGTTGGGGTGTCAGATGCACTGCCGTGGCTGGCAATCTCAATTGGTTCGCCAAACCCAGGTTACGGGTGTTTTGTTGCCCTTGCGCAACCGCCGCGTTGCTTTGCTGGCTTTGTTTTCGGCCTTGAGGGAAAACCCCTTTTGGGGCAAGCCGACCACACAGCAGCAGCGCTTTCAATACCTGTGGCTGGCCCTCTGGGCTGCCGGTGGGATGGCGGAGCTGGTCTACTTGGCGGTGCCGATGGTCTTTCTCTGCACGGGGTGGATGCCGGTGCCGGCCTTTGACCGGGTCTTCTTCGCGTGGTTTTTGCCTTATGCTCTCCTAGGGCGCATCAGTTGGCTCTTGGCCTTTCCCCCGCATTTGTGGGGGGCAGCTTGGCAGTCGGAACGGCAGACGGGCAGCCAGTTTTTTCAGTCCATCCAGGCGCTGGTGCAAAGTCTGCAGGGAGTGCCCCCCTATCCCGAGCAGCCTTCCCAGCTCTCCTTAGGACCTCAGGCTCTGGCTATTGTGCTGACTTTTCTGGCTATGGGGGTGGGATCCCTGCGTTCTGCCGGCAGTTGGGATCCCTCTTGGCCTGAGCTGCTGTTTGGCTTGGTCTGGGCCTTCTACAACCTGATGATCCTGACGGTGCGCCCCGACGATCACGATTTTGCCGGCTTTGCTTTTCCCAGCAGCAGCGCCGCTGCGGCGACAGAAGAGAGCGCCGACCCATAGGCTGCCAAGCCAAGACAAGTTCATCGCAAAACCAAATCTCCACATCCATTCAGCTGCTGCATGGATGAAATGGCAGGCTGCCGCGGCAGATGGTGGGCAAACGCTATGCTGTGAGAAGTGTAGGATAAGTGGATCGGCACAGGTTGTCTCCAACTCTCCGGGGAGGTGTACCGGTGGAGAGGGGGGATCCCTGGCCAAGTCGCCCCTCCTGTTTGCAGGATTGAACGCGGTCTTCTAGGTTCAGAACGACACACCTGTGGAGTCAGAGAGACCCCCCCTTCGACTGCTCCCCCTGGGTACGGATCCCCGTCAACAGGGCTGTGCCTATTGGGTGGAGATGGGATCCCACCGTTTGCTTCTCGATTGCGGGTTGCCCGCTCCTGCCCTCTTTAAGGCTCTGCCAGGGATCCCGGATGCGGTAATCTGCAGCCATGCTCACTTTGACCATGTGCAAGGGCTACCTGCTTTTCATCGTCGTTACCCTCAGGTACCTCTCTACGCCACGCCGGTGACTGCTCATTTGGCCGCTGGTCTGTGGGAGTGTGGCGTTTGGCCAGGCTACGACCGGGACATTCGCTTTCCCCCCTTTCGGGCGCTGCCTTTGGGCCGGGCGCGAGAGATTTTGCCCCATCTGATGCTCACTTTCTTTGCGGCTGGGCATCTGCTGGGAGCGGCGGCAACCCTGCTGCAAAATACCCAAACCACTCCGGCCCAAGCCTGCGTGTACACGGGCGACTGTTCCCTGGCCTCAACTCGCTTTGCCCCCGGCTTGGATCTCATTGCTTTGCGCCACTGGCAGCCGGACGTGTTGCTCATCGAGGCTTCGCTGGGATCCACCCGCCATCCACCCCGTCGTCACCTGGAAAATCGCCTGGTGGAGCGGTTGCTCAGCGCCTTGGAAGCGGGGCAAACGGTGCTGTTTCCCCTGCCAGTGTTGGGGTTGGGGCAGGAGCTGATCTTTCTCCTCAAAGCCCACCACCGCTTTACCCAAGCCCCCCAAGAGCTCAAGATATGGGTGGCGCCGGGGCTGGCGGCAGGCTGCAATCTCTACGAGCGCTTGCTCACCTACCTGCCGGAGCCGGTGCGCAATTTCGCCACCTACCAGCCCTTGTTCTGGGAAGACCGCCTGCAGCCGCGGGTTCAGCCCCTTACCGAAGCGGATCCTCTGCCCCAAGGCTTGCTGCTGTGCGACGCCGATGCCGGGCCTGAGGCTTGGGATCCCATCTGGTCGAGATTGCTGGCCCAACCGCAGCGCTCCTGTCTGCTGGTGCGGCTGCCGGAAGTGGAGCTGGCCACCCCATTTGAGCGTTGGCCGGCGCCGCTGCGCTCCCGCATTGCCGTTGAATGGATAACCTGGCACAGCCACAACGATGTCGGGCATCTCACCCAGATCATCCACACCTTTCGCCCCCAGCATTTGGTCTTGGTTCACGCCGACCCCAAGCAGGCTCAGGATCTGGCGGATCTGCCGGAGCTGTGCAATCGCTACCATGTCCACTGCCCTCAGCCTGGGCATTGGCTGGAGTTGCCCGATGGCCGCCTGCAAACCCCGGTCAAGCTCCCGGATTCTCCTGCCGAGGTCACGGATCCCGCTGTGCGCTACGAGGGGGAGGTGGAAGAAGTTTGGCAGGAGCAGGGCTCGCCGCGGACTTTGGCGGGGGTACAGGTGCGTCTGCCGCCCCAGATCACCCAGGATCCCCGTTGGCCGGCCTGGGCCGATACCGGCCTGGTGGAAGCCCGCTGGCAGGGATCCGAACTGGTGCTGCGCGGCCTTTCTCCACGGGAGCTGATCCGCCCGGCAGAGGCTGCCCCTTCTCCAGCAGGGATCGTGCCGCGTCCAAAACAGCCTTCTGTATCCAGTCATCACGGTGGCAAAAAGTGCCAAAATTGTCGCTTTGCCCGCCAGATCTTGACTTCCCAAGCCCAAGCCTTTCGCTGCGATCAGGAACGCTCTCCCCTCTACCGCCTCAGGGTGGATCCCCAGGGGAGCTGCCCCTACCATCAGCCGCAGGAGATCCGCTCTTCCGGTTAGCCGTCAAGCCAGGGAAGCCCAAAGGCTAGAATGGGGCAAGTCGCGGTGCCAACCATGCTTGAGCAAGATTCCTGGGCAAATCATCGCCGTGGGCCGGTCGGATCCCTGGAGCGCCCAGCCGAGGCCTTGGCTGCGGCCAGCCCGCCCGTAGTGCAGATGGTTGGGGTGAACAAAGTCTATCCACTGCCGGAGGGCAGTTTTCAGGCCCTCTACGATATCGACTTGGCGATCCAGCCGGGAGAGTATTGCGCCATTATGGGGCCCTCTGGATCCGGCAAATCCACCCTGATGAACCTCATCGGCTGCTTGGATCGGCCCAGCTCAGGGCGCTACTGGCTGGATGGGGTGGAAGTTTCCACCCTGACCGATCGCGATTTGGCCCACATTCGCAACCAAAAAATCGGCTTTGTCTTCCAGCAGTTCCATCTCCTGCCCGTCCTGACAGCGCTGGAGAACGTCATGCTGCCCTTGGCCTATGCTGGGATCCCGGAGCCGGAGCAACGCCGGCGGGCCAAGCAAGCCCTAGAACAAGTGGGCTTGGGGAGCAAACTGCAGCAGCGTCCGGCCCAACTCTCCGGCGGCCAGCAGCAGCGGGTGGCGATTGCTCGTGCCATTGTCAACCGACCCCAACTGTTGCTGGCTGATGAGCCGACTGGGGCTCTGGATAGCCATACCGGCCAGGAAGTGCTGAACCTTTTTGCGGAGCTCCACCGGCAGGGCATCACCCTGGTCGTGGTCACCCATGACCTTGAAGTAGCCCAGGCCGCCCAGCGCATTATCCGGGTTGGGGATGGCCGTCTGCTGGATTGAGGAAGACAGGGATCCGCCTGGGGGCAGTTGGGTTCAGGAGAGTTCCCAGTTGCGGTGAACTGGCGTGCCGGATGGATCCCTGGCCTCACTTTGGGTGAAGGTCGAAGGGAATGTCTTAAACGGGCATGGGATAACCCTATCTAGGATGGCCCAGCTTGGGCTACTCTAAACGCAACTGAGGGCTTGGGAAGAGGATCCGTCCATGAAACTGATCGAAGATATCATCCGATTTTTGGAAACCCGCCTGGAGGAATTTCTCAGGGCCCACCCCGAGATCGAGCTGCAAGCCCTCGATGAGCAGTTGCGCCAGCAGGAATCGGATACCCTGCAGCTGTTGCAGGAAAGCCGCGTCCAAGAGGAGGCTCTCCAAAAAAGCATTCTCAACTTAGCCGAGGAGATTAAAACCTGGCACTTTCGCATTGAGAAGGCGCAGCGGGCCAATCGTCCCGATCTGGCCGAAGGAGCGCGACGCCGGGAGGCTGAGCTGTTGGAGAGGGGCAGCCAGCTATGGGGTCAAATGAAAGCCCAAAAGGAGAAAATCCAACAAATGGAAGCCCTGCTGCCGCAGATTCGCCAGCGCCGCCAAGAAGTGAAGGCTAAGCTGCAGGAGGTAAGAGCCGCGCAAGCCAAAGGCATCGACAACCCGGACCGGAATTTCAGCCCTTGGGGAAAACCTTTCGAGGCTTGGGATGAATTGGAAGAGCAATTTCGTCAGCTAGAGGTGGAAAACGAATTGAATGACACGAAGAGGAAGGTGCGGGAACAGCAGCGGCGGTAACAGCCTGACCCAAAATCTTGTTAGTTTGCTAATGTTGAATCCAGTCGCAACGGCCAAAATCGAGCTGGGCGGAACTTGTGATTTAAGCCCTTGGTCTCAAGAGCCATAGCCACATCATTTCCAGAACTTTCTCTGGCACCGACCGGGAAGAAAAGTCTCTTCTCTCCCCCAAGAGTGATACGCTATTGGGCATGAATGAGTTGTATCTGAATCACCCCACATTTGGTCTGCTCTACAGCCTGTGTCAGGTCGACGAAAATCAGGCTCTCTTCACCACTCTCTACGCCCAAAGGCTCTTTTTTCGGGTTTACTTCAGGCCGCCGGATAACAGCGGGGATCCTGCTGCCATGGAGGAGTTGGTCTTCGATCCGATTAGCCGTAATGAGGCTCGCCAGCTCATCGAAGAGCAAATGCGCCTGCTGCGCCGTGCTGCCCGCCAAGATGAGCTAGAACAATTGCAGTTGATCTACAAGCAAACCTTTTCCTGAAAGAGGGTTTTCTGAAGGTCTTGCAGGGCTCAGGACGAGGGTTTTGTTCCTCAGATAAGATAGCCACCTAAAACTGAGACAGAAAGCGCAGGTCGCTGGTATAAAACAGGCGGATATCCTGAATGCCGTGGAGGAGCATGGCCATCCGCTCAATGCCGATCCCTGCCGCAAATCCGGTGTAGCGCTCCGGGTCGTAGCCCACCGCTTGAAATACATTGGGATCCACCATGCCGCAGCCGAAGATTTCCAGCCATTTCGAGCCAAAGCGCACGTCCATCTCAGCAGAAGGCTCGGTAAAGGGAAAATAGCTGGGCCGAAAGCGGGTTTCTCGCTTGCCCAATAGGCGGGTGATGAAAGTGTTGAGGGTGCCCTTCAGGTCGGAAAAGGTGAGGTTCTCGCCCACCGCCAAAATTTCCATCTGGTGAAACACGGCGGAGTGGGTGGCATCCACGGTATCGCGGCGCATCACCCGACCGGCATGCACAATGCGCAGCGGCGGCTGGTGTTGCTCCATGTAGCGCACCTGCACCGAGGAGGTTTGGGTACGCATCAGGTAGCCATTGGCCAGGTAGAGGGTATCCTGCATATCCCGCGCCGGATGGTCGGCAGGGGTGTTGAGGGCCTCGAAGTTGTAGTACTCCGTCTCGAGCTCAGGCCCATGCACCACGGTGTAGCCCATTCCCACAAAGATATCGAGCATGCGGTCGATGGTGGCCTGCAGCGGATGGATCCGCCCCAGAGGCCGACGGGGCCCGGGCATAGTGACATCCAGGCGCTCTGCTTCTAGGCGGGCCAGCAGTTGAGCTTCACCAAGGGCCTGTTTGCGCTGCTCCAGACTGGATTGGAGGGCCTCTTTAAAGGTGTTGGCCAAAGCGCCAATGGCAGGCCGTTCTTCTGGGGGCAGCTTCCCCATTCCCCCCAAGATTTTGGAGAGCTTACCTTTCTTGCCCAGGTAGTCGATGCGGATCTGTTCCAGAGCCTCCAGACCGTCAGCTTGTTCCACTTGGGCGAGGGCCTCGCTTTGCAGGGTGAGAAGCTGTTGGCGAAGCGTGTCTTTTTCGTCTTGCATGGGGCCGATTCCAAGGGCAGAAGGGATCCCTGGGGTTGTGAGGAGTCCCTACAAAGGTATCACAGGAGGGAGCTCGGTCGCGCCTTTGCATCCGATGGGGTTGGTCGGCAGCAGGGGGAACCCTTTTGGGGAACTAGCTCTGAGGCGCCGAATCTGGCAACAGACACCCCAAAGCATCACACCCCGCCGGCCCCTCTGCTGTCAGGGTCAGGTTGCGGTCGTGGCGGGCCAGGGCCGCGAAGAAGTTATCTGTCCGCCGTCTCTGCTTGACCTCGGCCACCAGCCGCTCATAGGTGGGCTTGTCGATTTTCTCAAAAGGCAGGCGGGGGAAGGGGGCATCGAAGCGGGCCAGCAGCGCTGCGCTGATGTAGCCCTCGTCGTCGCGGATGGCTTCGTAGATACGGGATCCCAGAGCTTCCACCTCGTCCTCCCGCAGCTCGATGGTGGCGGAGGTGTTGTGGGTGGTGTAGTACTTCTGAACCTGCATATAGAAGTCAAACTGGGCCAGGGCCGAGAATTGCTCGATCTCGATCTGGCCAGCACCGGGCAGGTTGGCCCATTCTACTTCCACAGGCAGTTCCACCAGCCATTCGGTACAGCGGGGATCAAAGGGGTCGTTGAGCAAGTTCCCGTTTTCATCTTTGTCCGCCTGAGCAGGTACCACCGAGTAGCCATAGTCCAGACAGGCCAGCGCCACCGGGTCATTTTTGGCAAAGGTGATGCGGCGGATGTAGCGTTGGGCTTTGGGCGGGTGCCAGCCGGGAGAGGCGTTGGTGAGCAGCGACTTGGTGCCGGCGGGCTGAACCGTGGTGCAGCGGTTGGGGCGGCGCAGGCTGTGGCGGTCGCAGTAGTCCCAGACCACGCGGTGGACAATCTCCTTCCAGCGGCTGAGGTATTCCCGCTCCTGCTGCTTGAATTCCTTCCCGATGGGGGTATCGGGTCTCCCTTCCTGCCACCAGCGCAGCCATTCAACCCCAAAGGCTTTGACGCAAAAGTCGAACAGGCCTGTGAACGAGACGCCGACGATGGGATCCCATTCCCGCGAGCGCTGGAAGCGAGGTTCCACAAAGTGGTGGTGGAGCAGAGCTGCCACCGTGAGGGCTCCCGCCGTGAAGGCGTCTTCCTGCTCCTGCCAGTTCTGGGGATCCAGCCGGTTGAGGTGGATCTCGGCCAGATTGCAGTGGAAGTCGAATCCGATGATCTCGCCGCAGTTGTGGACGACTAGCCCGTTTGCATCAAAGCAGCTGGGGCCGGGCACGGTGCAGTCATAGACCGGTTCCACCCCGTCAGGCTCCAGCGCTGCAACCGTGACGGCAAACCGCTCTCGGTTAAGCCGGGGCTGATAGCTGCCCAGCAGTTCGCCTAGCTTCTGGGCTTTGCGGGGTTCGCGGAAGCCCACTACTGCTTGAAACTGGTGCAGGTTGTCCTTAGTGATAACCAGCTCGTGAGCGATAACCAGCTCGTGCTGCGCGGCTGGCTGGCGCTGGCTGGCGGGCAGCAGGTGATATCCAGCGGGACGGATGGCCGAGACAATCCCCAGGCGGGCAAGCATGCGCTGCACGGCTTTGAGGGTGTCCAGGTTGCTTTGGGAGAGCCGCACGCTAAGCCCCTGCACGCTGCCATCGGCATCAAACAGGCCGCACAAGAAGCCGCGGTGGAAATCGCAGCTGGTGGCCTCGACTGCCGCAGTCATTTCTTTCTGTCCTGGAGCTATGCCGAACTTGGCCGCCAGTCTTGCCAAGCCGGTGGAATGGATAACCCGACACTTCAGCTCAGGGTGATACCAGGTCTCTGGCCGGCGAGGTTCGCACCCCACCGCAGTTTGCAACCGCTGAACCGCATATGGGTTCATCTCGTCTTGGGTATCCTGCCAGTGGCGCAATACAGCTGTGTCGTTCCACTGGGTCGTCGCAAGGCTGCCGTTGCCCAACCAATTCCCCAGGAGCCAGCCTTCCTCCCAGGTTCCCTCACCATCCCACGGGGTTAGATGGCGATGGTTGTGCAGCAGGATGCGGTCGCCCGGGCGCAGGTCTTCTGCCGGCACCCATTCGGTGTACTGTGCCTTTGGGGTCTGGGCGATGACCTTGAGAACCCGATGGTTGCCTGTCAGCCGCAGAGAAAACCCCTCCTCGGTCAACAGCTTGAGCACGGGCTTGGTGCCAGAGTAGAAGAACCCGGCTGGCGTGGTGCTGAATAGCTCGCCGTTGACATAGGTGCTGTGCTGCTTGCCGATAAGGTCTTTCACCTGGCGCGGGCCGTCGCCGGTATGGATCCAGGTGTCGGCCGTAACGCAGGGGTTCAGCCCGTACCGTTGTACCCTATGCCATGCCGGGGGTTGGAGGAACGGAGAGTCGGTAGCTGCCTGCCGCTCTTCTATCCAGCGTCCGGCTCCCTCTGGCCCCTGCGAGGCATAGACGTCGAGGAACTCCCGCTTGAGCTCTGGGGTGTTGAGCAGGTCGGCGTTGGCCCGCGCTACAGCTTCCCCGGCCCACTGGATGGCGCCCTCACCGGAGTAAAACTGCTTGCGCACGGCCTCAATACATTCTTCCCGCGTCGGCTTGCGGTGAAACACCCGCGTGTGGTTGGCCATGCGCAGGGCATCTCGCTCGGGATCAATTCTCCAGTTGCCGTTTTCGTCCTGCTGCCAGAGGTTGTCTTTGGCGGTGGATCCCAGCTGGTCGTCGGCAGCAAACTGACGAATGCCAGCGCTACGACGAATGTTTCCCGCCACCACCACCACCGCCGCCTCGTCGATGAGCAGGCAGCATTCCACGGAGTTCAACTGCCGCCCTACTGCCCTGTTGAGGATGGCGGCACAGCGCTCGTACAAGCCGGGCAGCTTAATGGGGTTGGCCACGCCCCCAAATCCCTTCAGCCTCTCGCCGGCAGGGCGGATATCGCTCAGATCTACCGTCACGTCCACCTGACCGCCAAAGCCGGGATCCGAGGCCAGCTCCAGCAGCGCTTGGTAGGACTCCACCCAGCCGCGGCGGCTGTCCCCCACCTGGATGTGCACCTGGGATCCCTGCCGTTGGATGCGGGTGTGCTCCTGCCGCTCTTCGGGAGGGGTGGTGCCGATGGATCCCTTCACGTGAACCCGCAGGCGGTTGACAATGGGGGGCAACTGGCGGATGAACTGGGGTTCCAGCACCGCTCCCGTGCCGCAGCCCATCATGGCCAGATCCATCATCAGGCCAAAGGCCCGCCAGTCCACCACCGCCAAACTGGTGCAGTTGTAGGCGCCGGAGAAGTTTTCCGGCTTCTGGATCCAGTCGGTGCCCATCACCCACAAGGCTCGACCGGAGATCAACGCCTTCAACTGCCGCTGCAGACGTTCTACCAACTGCCGCTCCTGAGGGGTGAAGCGCCCCAACCGGGCAATATCGGCCAAGGTGCGATCGCAAACCTCGCTCCAAGTCTCGCGGCTGCCATCTGGGCGGCGACGGCTGTAGGTGCGGTAGAACACCGGGCTGGCCGCCGGGGCTGTGGCCGGAAACTCGCCCAGGGGCGCGGATCCCGTCGTCTGGGCGGGATCAAGTCCCTGCACTTCTTCGCTCTGTTCGCCTGAGTGGGACGAAGTCCACACCATAGCCACACCCCTCCTGCAAAGCTCCCCTGCTAAAGCTCGGTCGTTCCAACTTTTGAGTGCTGGTTGGCCCCGCCGACCCAATGCCCAACCACGTTATCACAATCTTCAGGGATCCGGTGTTGTAGGTAGTGTTGTGCTCTGAGAAGATCTTTAAGAGCCTCTAGGGATAGGGCAGGCCCGCTGTCTGCCGGGGGAGCCGCAAGGGAACGGAAGGCCCGGCAGAAGGGCTACAGTGGAGGAGAGGGATCCCAAGTTAAGGGGCTGCTTGTCGTCTTCAACGGCACCTTCCTGGGCCTTCTCCCCAGTGAGAGCTGTGTAAGGAGTTGTATCGTCATGACCAGTCGCCTGCGCATCGGTAGCTTGTGGGGGATCCCCTTTTTCATCGACTACACCTGGTTCCCGGCGGCCCTCCTGCTGGTGCTCTCCTACGGGGTGTTGACGGCGATGGGGTTGTTTCTTTCTCTGCTGGCCCATGAGTTGGCCCACAGCTTGGTGGCCCGCGCCTATGGGGTACGGGTTAACTCGATAACCCTATTTATTTTTGGGGGTATGGCGGCGATTGAGCGGGAAGTTCCCCGCCCCCTTGGGGCTTTTTGCGTGGCGGTGGCAGGCCCTCTCCTCAGCTTGGGTCTGTTTGTTTTCTTCAGCGTGGCCCGGGCTTGGGCTGTGCCGGAGTCGATGCTGGCCTCAACCCTCACCAGCTTGGCTGCCATCAACCTGACGATTGCCCTGTTTAACCTGCTGCCGGGCCTGCCTCTGGATGGGGGGCAAATGCTCAAGGCGGCCATCTGGGGTTGGACAGGGGATCGGCAAAAGGGTATGCTGTGGGCGGCCCGAGCCGGCCAGGGGGTGGGCTGGGGTTTGGTGGGGCTAGGTCTGCTGGTGGTATTTTGGGGGAGCCTCAACGGCCTCTGGGTGGGGTTGATCGGCCTGTTTATTTTGAACACCGCCCGCCGCTACAGCCAGTACGCGCAACTGCAGCAGGTGCTGGCCCGCCTGAAAGCTGCAGATGTGATGACCCGCCAGTTTCGGGTTTTGGACGCGAACATGAGCCTGCGGGAGTTTGTGGATCGCTATCTGGTGCCTTCTTCTCTCAGGCCGGAAGCCCCAACTCAACCGGCGGACGTTTATTTTGCTGAGGAAGATGGCCGCTACCGTGGGCTGGTCAGGCCAGAACTGCTCAACGACATCGAGCGCAGCCAGTGGGATCGCCTCACCCTCAAGGCTATTCTCAAGCCGATGGAGCAACTGCAGGGGGTACGAGAAGAGACCCCCATTCCCCAGGTAATTCAGATGATGCGCCAGGCAGAACCCCGCCGCATTTTGGTTTTCACGCCCACCGGCGCCATTGCCGGCTTGATCGATCGCGGGGATGTGGTGGCCATGGCTGCCCGGCAGTTGGGGGTCGTGCTGCCCCAAGAGGTGGTGCAGCGGGTGCGCGATAGCGAAGAATGGCCCCCTGGATTTCAGGTGGAGGACAATCTGGCCGGAGAGGGATCCCCCAGTCTGGCTTGGCAGGGATCCCCGGATTTCCATCAAGAGCCTTAGTTGGGGAGATGGGTGGACAGGGGGCGGCCCAAGGCGCCTAGGTTCTTCCTCTTCCACAAAAGGTTCCCCAAAAGGGGCGGAGCGTTTTGCCTCCGCAAGCCGGGGAGAGAAGGCCGAGAAAAGTAGTCTCAGATACTATTTCCCGGAGCCCTTCTCCATCTACAATTAAGACTGTTCTCCATCAGTTAAGAATTTTGAACCGCTCTCCTCGTCTTTTGCCCGCCTACACCCACCGACTGAGCAACGGGCTAGGCGTTATCGTTCATCCCATCCCCATTGCCGATTCTGTAACCGTTGACGTCTGGGTACGGACAGGTGGACGCCATGAGCCGCCGGAGTGGCTGGGCCTATCCCATTTTTTGGAACACATGGTGTTTAAGGGCAGCGAGCGGCTGGCTCCTGGTGAGCTGGATTGGGCCGTCGAAGGACGGGGCGGAGTTACCAATGCTGCCACCGGCCAAGACTACACCCATTACTACATTACGGTGGCTGCTGCTGACCTAGCGGATACCTTGCCCTACTTGGCAGAGGTGGTTTTGCGGGCCGGGATCCCAGATCTGGAGTTTGAGCGGGAGCGGCAGGTGGTTCTGGAGGAAATTCGCCGCGCCGCCGACAACCCTGATTACACGGCCTATCAGCTTTTGATGCAGACCGCCTATGGGGAGCATCCCTATGGACGACCGGTGTTGGGCACACCGGAAAGCTTGATGCAACTGACCCCTGAGGTGATGCGCGCTTACCACCGCGCTTGGTATCGGCCTGAATCCATGACGGTGGTGGTGACGGGTGGCATCGATCCCGAGCGGGCGTTGGCCTTGGTGGAGGAGCAGTTTGGCGGCCCTGCCGCCGGGCCAGCACCGGCCAGCCCCCCCATCCCGCCCCAGCCTCGTCCCCAAGGGATCCTGCGCCGGGAGAGCGACCATGCCCGCTTGGAGCAAGCCCGTCTGAAATTGGCCTGGCCTACTGTTGGCATTGACGATTGGCAGCAAGCCTGTGGCCTGGAGATGTTGGCTTCTGTGCTGGGAGATGGCCGTACTTCGCGGCTGGTGCATCTGCTGCGGGAACAGCGGGGCTGGGTGAGGGCCATTGGCTGTTCTTCGCTGGTGCTGAAGGAGGGGGGACTGTTTTGTATCGGCGCTCAGCTGGAGCCGGAGGATGTGGCGCGGGTGGAGGCGACGATTCTGCACGAGATCGAAAAGCTGCAGCAGGATGGCATCGGCCAAGCAGAGTTGGATCGCACCCGGCGTATGCTCACCCATGAGTTCCTGTTCTCCGCCGAGTCCCCCAGCCAATTGGCGGGCATCTATGGCTACTACGAGACGTTGGGCGGGGTGCAACGCATTCAAGAGTACCTGGAGCTGGTGCAATCCTTTACTCCGGCTCAGATCCGGGAGTTGGCCCAGCAGTACTTGTCTCCGGAGGCTTATGTAGTCACCGTTCTCAAGCCGACTGCCCTCGATCCAGCAACGGCTTTGGAGCTGCAACTGGCCTGTCGGTGAGCGCTGCCTCGACGCTCTGGACTCTTGACTTTCGGATTTTGGACGGGATCCCTTGCCTGCATGAACTCTGCTCTGCTTGCCACCCAACGTGGCCGTTTACAGCGCGTCCTTTTGGCCAATGGCATCACGCTGTTGCTGGGCCAGAACCCAACGGTGGAGATCTTGGCTGCCCACTGTTTTTTCCGCGGTGGTAGCCGGGCAGAGCGGCCGCAACAGGCGGGGGTGAGCCACTTGATGGCGGCTGTCCTCACCAAAGGCACGCATCGGCGCAACTCCCAGGCCATTGCTGCTGCGGTGGAATCGCTGGGAGCCTCGCTATCGGTGGACAGTTCTGCCGACTATTTCGAGGTGAGCCTGCGCTGTGTGGCTGCCGATTTCCCGGAGTTGCTGGATTTGCTTGCGGAGACGCTGCGGGATCCCAGTTTTCCTGAAGAGGAGGTGGCGCGAGAGCAGGGGTTGATGCTGCAAGCCATTCGCGCCCAGCAGGAACGGCCTTTCAGCCTAGCTTTCGATCAGGTGCAACAAGCCCTCTATGGGGATCATCCCTACGCCCTGCCGGGGTTGGGACGGCTGGAGACGGTGGGATCCCTGACCCGCGAGGATTTGGTGGCCTATCACGCGGCCTACTGTCGTCCAAATGGAATGGTGATGGTGGTGATCGGCCCAGAGCCGCCGGAGCAAATGGCTGCCCAGGTGGAAGCGGCTTTGGGGGACTGGGTTGTTCCCGGCCCCTCTCCAGAGGATCGGGATGTTCCCCTGCCCCCTCTGAGGGATCCCCAACTGCTGAGGTTGCCCCAGCCCACTCAGCAGACGACGATCTTGATCGGGTTTCGCGGATCCCCTGCTGCTTCTGCGGATTATCCGGCCCTGAAACTGTTGGCCACCTACTTGGGCAGCGGTCTATCCAGCCGTCTGTTTGTGGAACTGCGGGAGCGCTGTGGCCTGGCCTATGAGGTCTCGGCTTTTTTTGCCACCCGCCGGGATCCCGCCCCTTTTGGGGTTTACATGGGCACTGCAGCAGAGAACACCCAGGTGGCTCTGGAACGCCTACAAGCAGAAATCCACCGTCTGCAGGCCAATCCGCTCGACCTGGTAGAGGTGGAAATGGCGCAGCGCAAACTTCTGGGCCAGTATGCCCTCAGCAAACAAACCAATGCCCAGGTGGCTCAACTGGCGGGCTGGTACGAGATTTTGGGCTTGGGCATGGAGTTTGACCGGCAGTATTTGCAGAGGGTCAGGCAACTCACCCCAGAGCAGCTCCATCAAGCCGCAAAAACCTACCTGACCCCCCCGGCCATTGCTCTGGTGGGGCCGGAAGCCGCCTTGGCAGAGGTTGAGCTGGTGTTTTAAGCTGAGCAAACCATGAGGAAAACTAAGATCTGGCAAACATGGCCATTTCGATTCAAACGGGGACATTGCGCCCACACCTCAATAAAACACCTAAATAAAAAATGTTGAAAATGTTGAATGCGCAGTGCCGGAAAGCTTTTTTAGGAGCCCATGTGTCTCACCCTGGCCTGAAGTAACCATAACTCTGGATTGAGGTCACGATTGTGGGTCAATCTCGAGATGTCCAAGAAAACGATGGGGATCGTTTCTGAATAGCAGCCCTCTGAGAAAACTGGCGTTTTTCCTTTCTTTATCTTGCTTGAGCTTTTTGTGGCTGGTAGGCACAGCAGATCATCTGCAGGGGATACCCAAAAAGAGGGATCCGTGCCGCTTGGGCGGCTGGAAAAGCGGTTTTCCTTTGCGTTTTGCCCCTACTGGCGTCCCTTTCGGCGGCCCCTGCGTACCCACCACGGACTGTGGTCCGTGCGCGAAGGGATCCTGATCCGACTTACAGATCGGGAGACAGGCTGTCAGGGATATGGGGAAATTGCTCCCATCCCTTGGTTTGGCAGCGAGACCTTAGAGCAGGCTCTGGCGTTTTGTCGGCAGTTGCCCCCTCTTTTGTCGGAGGCGCATATTTTGGGGATCCCAGAAGCACTGCCGGCCTGCCGGTTTGGGTTGGAAGGCGCTTGGCTGGCCTGTCGGGATCCCGATTGGTTGAACAAGGATCTCTCTCTACTCTCTTTCTGTGAACTTTTGGGGGAGACCCTGCCGCCGGAATCTTACAAGGACTCCTACAAGGACTCCGTCCCACTCACGCGGTCGGTGTACAAGCTCAAGGTGGGGAGGGATCCCATGCAGCAGGAGTTGGAGAAGCTGGAGCAATGGCTGGAGCGGTTGCCACCAGGATCCCATCTGCGTTTGGATGCCAATGGGGGACTAGGGCTTGCGGAGGCCCACCGGTGGCTGATGGTTTGTGATCGGCTCAACCAGGCCTCGCCGGTCAAGATTGAGTTTTTGGAGCAGCCTCTGCCGCCGGATCAGCACGCCCATCTGGTGGAGCTCAGCCGCCAGTACCAGACCCCCATTGCTTTGGATGAATCGGTGGCCTGCCTGGAGCAGTTGCAAGCGATCCATCGGTCAGGATGGAAAGGGATCCTGGTGGTGAAGCCATCTTTGGTGGGCTCCTGCATCGCGCTGCGAGAGTATCTCAGCCGCCATCCCGGCCTGGATCTGGTTTTTTCTTCGGCGCTGGAGACTGCCATCGGCGCCTGGCACGGGTTGGCTTGGGCGGGATCCCTGCAAGCCAAAACCGCCTCTCCCCGGGCCGTGGGATGGGGGGTAGGGGAGTTTTTCCAGGAAGGGGATCCCCTGACCTTGACCCAGCTCTCAGCCCAGGAGCGGGCTGCCCTCATACAGGCGGTGTGGGAGCGCTACAGCCGGCCCTAGACTGCGGCGGCCTGTTGTTTGGCGTATTCCTGCCGCAGATAGGCCTGGATAAAATGCATCAGCTCCTCCGGCTCGCCGTTCATAAAGGCCTCGACATTGTAGGTTTCGGCGTTGGTGCGGTGATCTTTGATCAGCTTGTAGGGATCGAAGGTGTAGGTGCGAATACGCCCCCCAAAGCCCTGAGTCACCATCTCGCCGCGAATCTCGGCCAGCTTTTGTCTGCGTTTTTCTTCTTCCATCTCGATCAGCTTGGCCTTCAAGATCTGGATGGCTCGCTCTTTGTTTTGCAGTTGGGAGCGCTCCTCGGTGCAGCGCACGGCAATGCCGGTGGGCTTGTGGATCACCCGCACCGCTGTTTCCACTTTGTTCACGTTTTGGCCACCTGCCCCACCTGAGCGGGAGGTCTCGAACTCCAGATCTTCCATCTTCAGCTCATACTCGCTTTCCTCTTCCAGAATCGGCATCACCTCTACGCCAGCAAAGCTGGTTTGCCGTTTGCCGTTGGCGTTGAAGGGGCTGATGCGCTCCATGCGGTGGTTGCCCTTCTCGGCAGAAAGATACCCATAGGCGTAGGGGCCTTCGATCAGCAGGGTGGCGGACTTGATGCCGGCTTCAGCACCTTCGGAGTATTCCGAGAGGCTGACCTTGTAGCCCTGGTTTTCGGCCCAGCGGGTGTACATTTTCAGGAGCATTTCCGCCCAGTCCTGGGCATCGGTTCCCCCTGCGCCGGCGGTGATGGTGAGGATGGCACCGTTTTTGTCGTAGGGGCCGGAGAGCAGTTGCTGCAGCTCCCACTGGCCCAACTCCCGCTCCACCACTGCCAGGGATCCTGCTGTCTCGGCTAGGAGTTCTGGATCGGGCTCTTCTTGGAGCAGCTCGAGGGCGCTGGCGGCATCTTCCAGGCGATCCTTCCAGCGGTGCACCTGATCCCAGGAGGCCTTGAGGCTGTTGAGCTTTTGCAGGTGGCGGCGGGCTGCCTCTACATCATTCCAAAACTGCGGCTGCGAGGCTTCTTGCTCTAGGATGGCAATCTGTTGCTCCAAGTGGGGCAGGTCAAAGATAGTCCTGAGCGTTGCTCAGGCGCAAGGTGAGCGATTCTAGGGTGCGTCTTAGATCGGCAAGTTCCATAGAGAGCAGCAAGCTGTTTGCGCGTCGGATCCCATCCTAACCTGTGGGCCGGCAACTCAATCAAGGGATGGAGCCCTTCTGTGGGGCAGTTCCTGGCCGTTCCCATTGCAACAGCATTGCGATCCCTTGTCCATAGCAACAACCCCGCCAGAGGCAGGACGGAGTCCTTTGGCTTCTGCCGAAAGATCCCTGTTGAGGTGGCTCAAGCCTATAGCAGAATAAAGAATTCGGTTTCGGAGGCTGCGATGCTGAAGGTCTTTTCCTTGCTTTCCGGGCTGGTTTTGGCGGGAGGAGTGGCTGCTTTGGCCATCACCAATCCCACCTTAGAAGAGCATGCCTCTAACCCCCAAAACCCTGAACTTTGCTGAATTTACTGAGCTTTAGGCGGTTTGGCAAAAGTCATTGAGAGGGATATAGTAGACCAAGTTTCCCCCTGATCCTTGAGTCCACCGCAACGGTTGCCGGGAAGTGAAGGGGGAAAGCGCTCGGGGGGTATTCCTCAGGGCTTTGCGGGATACCGCCTTCCTGCTCAGAGATAGGCAGGATGCGATCGCTTCTTTCCTGAACCATGTTCAGGAGAGTTCAGCGTGAATGTATCAGTACAAAACCCATGCAGGGCAACAACTGGCCGCCTACGCTACGCGAGAATACTGCGCTCAGATCCCGTCTTTCTTGGTCACTTTGATCGAGGAATGTCATGCCCTTGTCCGAGAGCTCCAGCCCGAACTAGAAGCTCTGTTCATGCGCCAAACCCGCCGGCAGAATTTTATCCTTTTCAGCCTCTACACCACTTTATCCTTTTCAGCCTCTACACCACCGATTTGTCGTTGCTCAACTTTGGCCCACTGGGGATCTCCTTGCCCACCTACCACTTTGAAACCCTTGCCGTGGCTGGGCAATTTTATACTTATGAGATTCGAGAGGGGAAAGCTGCCCCCTAGCCACCATGGCAACCTCAGGCTCTCAGGATCCAGAAGAATCTCAAAAGGGAGGCTAGATTTGGGCTCGTTCCAACAGGGTTTGCAGCTCTTCCAGGGCCAACTGGGCTGACTGGGCCTGCTGGTAAAGGGATTGCACCACCTCAGCGCTGCTTTGGGCCGATTGCAGTGTGGATTGGCTCTGGCGCTGGATACGCTCTGCTAGGCCGCGAATGCGGTTGCTGGCCTCGGTGGTTCGCCCGGCCAATTTGCGGATCTCCTGGGCAATGGCTCCAAAGCCACCGGCACCACCGCTGCGGTTGGCCTCTACAGCCGCATTGAAAGAGAGCAGGCGAATGTATCCTGCCACCTCTACGATCAAATCCACGATGGTGTTGATCTCCTTGAGCTCCCGCGACAACTCCTGGCTGTTGTCGGCAATTTCCTGAACTAGGCCGCGTACGGCTTCCACGCCTTCAAAAGTAGCGGCAAAGGTGGATTTGCCTCTCTCAGAGAGCACAGAACTGATTTCAATGATGCGGGCGTTAAGGCGAGCCAACTCCTCGGAGCGCTGTTGGGCCCGGCGACGTTCCATGTCTAAGGCCAGGTTTTGGTTGAGGATCTCGGCTTTTTGTCGCTCCAGATCCCGGGCATACTGGAGGCTGCGGTTTTTTTCCTGCTCCAGCTCTGCCAAGATCCTTTTCATCTCTTCCTGCTGCTCCTGTAGCTTGCGCTGGGTGGCCAGATGCACCTGGGCCTGGGCCACCAACAACACCGGCACATCGAGAAGGCGGTAGTCCTGGGATCCCAGCTGAACCACCACGGGGTCATAGATGGTCTCTTCGGGCCGTTGGAAAGCTCGGTCGGCTGCTTGGATGACATCGCAGTCGCCGGGGAGCAAGAGAAAATCCCGGCTATGGAACTCTACCATGGAGCTGATGGGCCGCTTCAAAAACACATCCAGGCCGTAGGGCTTGCTGAGCATCCACTCCAGAATGGCGCGGCGGGTCAACATTCCCCGCACCTGTGACCGCTCGTCCAGCACGATGACTCCTGAAAGGCTGCTGTCATCTTCTAGGCGGCGCACCACGTTCTCACAAGGGGTGGACTCGCTCACCTGAAACTCCACCAAGGCCAAATCGCGCAGCTTGGTGTTGATCGATAGGGTAGGAGTGGGTGGATTTGTCAGGGTAGCCATCACAGGGATCCTCGGCACACGTTGGGTACAGATGGGTTGGATGCCAATGTGTAGAGCAACACAAAAAGTCGGCCCTAAATCGGCCTTTGATGGGGTGATTCCTGCAGAAAATCGACCACCTTCAGTTTGCCCTGGGATCCCACCTTTTGCCCATAAGATTCTGCGGGATTGTACGGAAAGGATGGCCTGGGATCCCTTCTTTGCAGTTTGCGGGGATGGATCCCTTTGAAGCTGAATGTTCTGGGTTGGTATCTTGGATCCCTGATTGATCTGGAGCTGGATTTAGCGGGTTTCTTGATAGCGGTGGTAGATTTCCAGAATTTCGCTGCGTCCTCGGTTAAAGGCGGCCACCACTTGCGGGTCGAAATGGCTGCCGCTGTTGTCTTCTACAAACTGAAAGACCTCATTCAAAGCCCAGGCTTCTTTGTAGGGGCGACGGCTGGCCAAGGCGTCGAAGACATCGGCCAAGGCCACAATCCGTCCCTCTAGAGGGATCCCTTCTCCTTTGAGGCCGTGCGGATACCCACTGCCGTCGAACTTCTCGTGGTGGGTAAGGGCGATGATGGCGCTCTTTTGCATCAGCTCGGAGTCGGACTTGCTGAGAATTTCGTAGCCGATCTCAGGATGGCGGTTCATGATCTGCCGCTCTTCTGGGGTCAGACGCCCCGGCTTTTGCAAGATGGCATCCGGGATCCCGATTTTGCCCACATCGTGCATGGGACTGGCGTAGAAGATCAGCTCTTGCTCATGGCTGGAGAGGCCCAAGTGCTTGGCGATGATGCGAGAGTAGTTGCTCATCCGCTTCAGGTGAAAAGAGGTATCTTGATCCCGGTATTCTGCGGCCAGAGACAGACAGAAGATGGTCTCGAAGTGGGCAGATTTGAGTTCTTCCCGCAATTGGACGTTTTGATAGGCAACCGCCGCCTGGGAGGCCAAGGCTTCTGCCACGCTAACTTCCAGCTCAGAAAAAGGTTGGCTCCACTCGGCCACTTGGTCAGGAGCTAGGGGGGTGGGGTGATCCGGCTTTAGGCGGTTCAACAGTTGCAGGGCGCCGAGGATCTTTCCTGAGGGATCCCGCATGGGCACAGTGAGCAAGGAGCGGGTGCGATAGCCGGTCTGCCGATCCACCTGTGGGTTAAAGGCATAGGGCCGGTCGGCGGGCAGGTGGTAGACATCTGGCAGATTCAGGCTCTCCCCGGTGAGCACCACGTAGCCCACAATGCTGGAAGGGCTGAGGGGCAAGCGCAGATCCCGCAGCTCCTCATGGCGGTTGACCACGAAAAAGCGCAGTTCCTCCCCCTCTCGGACAAAAAGGCTGGCCCCATCACAGTGGGTCAGTTCTCGGGCTTGAGCAACAATCAACTCCAGCAGCCGCTGCAGATCCGTTTCTGAGGAGAGGGCGATCCCCACTTGAATCAGACGCTGGCTGAGGCGCAGGGCATCCGAGGCATCGAATTCGGTTGTGCTGGGGTGAAGACCGAAGGGGGTGGGCAGGCTCATAGCAGGGTTGGTCAGAAGCGTTCACATTAAGCGTTCACAATAAACAATGGCGGAGTCATTCGCCCCCAAGAGTTCTCCTGCCGCCGGCTGGGTATCCGAACCTCCGGGGCGACCAGCAGCCCAAAAACACGCCAACACCACCCCAAGCCCCAATGCCTTACTTTAGCTCGAGGAGGCGAGAAACGTTGTGACCCAGGTCAAGCCCAAGGGAACCGATGAGATTTCCCTGCAGCTTGTTGTGGGCTTGGGCAATCCCGGCCCTCAATACGCCAATACCCGCCACAATTGCGGCTTTATGGTGGTGGATCGGCTGGCGCAGCGCTGGGGGATCCCGTTGGTTTTGGAGAAGCGATTCCAAGGTAGCTACGGAGAAGGGTTTGCCCTGGGAGGAAAGCGACGCTTGCTCAAGCCGGAAACCTACATGAACCGTTCCGGCCAATCGGTGCGGGCGGTGCTGGATTGGTACAAGTTAGATCTCGCCTCTGTGCTGGTGGTGTACGACGATATGGACTTGCCGCTGGGTCGTCTGCGCCTGCGGGGATCCGGTTCTGCCGGTGGGCACAACGGCATGAAGTCCATCATTCAGCACTTGGGGAGCGAAGGGTTTCCGCGGCTGCGTTTGGGGGTGGGCAAACCTAGGGGCAGCCAAGATGTGGTCGGGCATGTGTTGGGGGGATTTGCGCCTGCAGAACAAGAGGTGCTGGAGCGGGTGTTGAATACGGCGGTAGAGGCCGTGGAGTGCTGCTTGCAAGAGGGACTGAGGACAGCCATGAACCGCTTTAATCCTCTGGATCTGTCTGGGCCATCGTCCGATCCGGATGGATCCAACCCTGCACCGGGCCAAGGCGAGGCTTCCTCCTGAGGAGCAGCTTGTCCTGGATTGCCGGCTCCGAGGGGTCTTCCAGGAGAGGAAGTGGTAAGGGCTTCGTCCTGCTCATGGGAACGTCTGTGGAGACAATACTCCAGATAAGTATCAATTATCTGGAGTATAAGAGTGCCTACCTGGGCGTTGCCAACAGTTCCCAAGGGAGGTTAGCTTCTGTAACAGTCTTCCAGCAGAAGGGCGAAAGGAATGGGAACGGCAGCGTTCCCACCAGGGCCGGCCCGAGACAAAAAGCTGTTCATCATTTGAGGGTGAGATCTTGCTGTTGAACAACCTAGATTCAGTGTTGCTTGCTGTTGAAGCCGCTGCCCCCCTTGAACCGGAAGGGGCTGCCAATCTTTTACCCCTGATCTTGGCGGCGGTGCTGATGGCTCTGGTGGTCATCTATCTGGCCAGCCGTATTGCCGGAGAAATCGCCGTTCGCCTCGGCTTTCCGCCGGTGCTGGGAGAATTGCTGGGGGGCGTCGCGGTAGGGGCCTCCGCGCTGGGGTTGTTGGTCTTCCCAGAAGGACAAGTTTCCGGCCAAGAGCTGCACACCTTGGCTCAATCCTCAGCACTGATGCAATTTCTGCAAGCCACTGCCGGACTCGACGAGGGATCCCTGGTACAGGTGTTCTCCTCCCAAAGCCAGATCATCGACATCCTCTCCGAGATCGGGGTGATCGTCCTTTTGTTTGAAATCGGCCTCGAGTCGGATCTGGCCGAGCTGTTGCGGGTCGGCCCTCAAGCCGCAGCCGTAGCCGTCATCGGGGTCGCTGTGCCTTTCCTGGCCGGAACCCTGGGCTTGCTCTACCTGTTTCATGTGCCCGTTATCCCCGCCATATTTGCCGGCGCTGCCCTCACAGCAACCAGCATCGGCATCACCGCCCGCGTCTTGGCCGAGCTGCAAAAACTCACCTCCCCAGAAGGACAGGTGATCATCGGCGCCGCCGTCTTGGATGACGTGTTGGGCATCATCATCTTGGCCGTGGTGGCGGGCTTGGCCAAAAACGGAGAAGTCAACCTTTCCGATATCGGCATCATCATCCTCAGTGCCATCCTCTTCTTGGTCGGCTCCATTGTTTTGGGGCGCCTTCTCAGCCCCTACTTTGTTGCCCTTCTCAACAGCCTGAAGACCCGAGGTAACCCCCTTCTGCCCGCCCTCGTGCTGGCCTTTCTGCTGGCTTATGTAGGGCAAATCATTCATCTAGAAGCGATTTTGGGCGCCTTTGCCGCTGGCTTAATCTTGGCCGAAACCGAGAAACGGCAAGAGCTGGAAGAACAGATCAAGCCCATTTCCGACCTACTGGTGCCCATCTTCTTCGTCTGCGTTGGGGCCAAAACCAACCTTGCCGTACTCAACCCCACCCTCCCCGTCAACCGAGAGGGGCTGATCATTGCCGTCTTCTTGATCGGAGTTGCCATTGTGGGCAAGCTGGCAGCGGGCTTGGGGGCCTTTGGCAAGCCGGGCATCAACCGCTACGCCATCGGGGTGGGCATGATTCCCCGGGGTGAGGTGGGCCTGGTGTTTGCCGGTGTGGGGGCCGCCAGTGGGGTTCTCTCCGATGCCCTCGATGTCAGCATCATCGTCATGGTGATTGCCACCACCTTTGTCGCTCCCCTCTGGCTGCGGGGAGTGTTGATTGGGGAAGCCAACTCCCCCTCCCTCCTGGACTTGCAGGCAGAAGCGTCAGAGCAAGAGCGCAAAGGCGGCGCCGACGAGACCGCGTCATCGCTCCCAGACTCAGAACGGGTGGGCATTCCTGAGGGCTAAATTATCTCAGCTTTCCCCTCAAATGCCCCCAGAGGGTCTGGAACAGCAGCCGCAGCGGATTGCGGCGTTGAGGCTTCACGTCA
This sequence comes from Thermostichus sp. MS-CIW-26, assembly GCF_054059115.1. Taxonomy (NCBI): domain Bacteria; kingdom Bacillati; phylum Cyanobacteriota; class Cyanophyceae; order Thermostichales; family Thermostichaceae; genus Thermostichus; species Thermostichus sp. MS-CIW-26. The sequence continues at coordinate 7,972 of NZ_JBSSBV010000020.1, read as the reverse complement.
ATTCTCTCCATCGTCTCCTCTTGGGGCAAAATTGCCTGCATCGAGGGCGGATCAAACCGCTGCAGTGTTGTGGAGCGTCGATCCACCACCTCCGCCTTCACGCTGCGAAAGCTTACAGACTGGAGATACCGCTGAAAATCTTCGTCCGACAACTGGCGAATGCAGTACTGCATCCGCACCCGATCCCCCAACAGGATCTGATCCCCATCCTTGAGATCCCAGCTCAAACATCTCTGCCCATTCACCGAGACGCCGTTGGTGCTGCGCTTGCCCTCGATATTGCCGTCCAGCAGCCGGTAGGTATACTGGCCATCTTTTTGGGGTAGCCGCAGCAGCAGCGCGTGTTGCCGGGAAACCGCCGCCGAATCGATGACAATCGCATTGCTGGGATCCCTGCCGATGGAATAGGTGGCAGCACTGAGGGCCACAGCCCGCCGTCCCTGCTCATCATCGATCACCAACACATGCCAGATTTGGGAGGGGGAAGACTGGGCGCCGGTAGCCATGGTCTGGGGCCTTGAGCTGGAGCTGGATTGACCGTCGAAGTTGCAGTGCAGGCCCCTTTCGTGTTAGCGGGCTGGAAGCCACACCTCAGCCCATTGCCCAACCCTCGGTGAACCGCTGTGGGAAGAAGCTCAACGAGGGGGAGACTCGGCAAGAGAGGGGCTTTCCCCCATAATAGTAAGGCAGAGCTTCTGCAAAAAAGAGGATAGCTGAAACGTGAACACGACTCCAACCCCAACCCTCCTCGAAGCCCTTCCCCCGATCTACCCCGGCGTTGCCGTGCGGGTCATCAACCCCAACGACACCTACTACTGCTTTGAGGGCCAGGTACAGCGGGTTACCGACAACCATGCCGCTGTCCTCTTTGAAGGCGGCAACTGGGACAAATTAGTCACCTTCCGCCTCACAGAATTGGAAGTGGTAGACAAATCCCGCCCCTAGCCCTGCTCTCCCCTGTCCCTTTTGGCATCTCCCCATGCGCAGCCATTGGCAGGAACCTTTCCTCTGGCTCCATGCCGCCGGCATCCTCCTCTTCCCCTTGTGGGTGGGGCTGACCCTGATCGGGCTGGCCACAGGGGATCCCCTCCTGCCGGTGGGGGCGGAGCAGGCTTGGGTGGCCGTGGTGGGCATTGGGCCGGTCTTTGCTATGCAGTGGCGCAAACCGTTTGACATCTTTAGCGTGTGGGTGGCTTCTGTCCCCCCAGAAGAACTCACCCTCGAGCAGCGCCGCATCTTGGCCGCCTTCCTCAGCCCCGAACATAAGATTTTGACGCTGTTGGCGGCAATCCTGATGCTGGAAGTCGGTGAGCGCCTCTACGACTTTGCCCCCCTCTTTGCCCCGCTCACCCCTGGCAACGGCACCCGTCTGGCCGGCCTAGCCATAGCTGCCTTTGGATTTTGGGGATCCAACCTGTTCTTGCAGATCCCCATTGCAACGATACGGGTACTCCTCCTCAGCGAGCCGGAGCTGGCCCAAATGGATCCCGTCCCCGTCGAAGAGATCGAAAGCCGCTTCTCCGTCATCGGCGATCGCCGCAGCCCACTCCTGCAACGGCTGTTGCGCCGCATCTCCGGCCAGGATTCAGAAGGCACCTCGAAAGACCAAAAAGACAAGGTTAAAAACAGAGCGGCAGAAAACCCCCAGCCGGAATCCGAGAAGCGGGATCCCTCTGGGGAAGTTGCCATGCCGGCCCCTGAAACTCCCCCCGATCCCACCTAAGGCAAGCTTCCGCAAAAGCTGTAGCTCAATGTTAGATTGGAAGCAATCCAAGTAGATTGGAAGCAATCCAAGCCCTGTGAAATCCAACCATCGGCATTCCCCTGATCTTCGAGGCTACCGCACCGGCAATGGCGAGCAACTTTTCTTTCCGCTTCAAGCAATTTACCCAACGCCTCAGAGAAACCACCCAACTTCCCCAGTTTTTCACCGATCAAGCCACCAGTGAAACCCAAAACCTCGCTCGGGAGTTGGCTTTGGTTGGGGAATACGCCACTCAGCTTAGCCAAGTGGTGATGGAGGTGGACTTTCTCAACCAGCTCTACACCCGTCTTTTGAACGAGCGGGAAGTGTTGCAGCAGGAAAAAGATCACTTGGAAGCGCGGGTCTTTGAGTTGCAACAGGAACGCAACGAGACGGAGCCCCAGGTGATGTATTTGCGAGAGCAGCTCAGCCAGGCCAGCTTTCAACTGGAACAAACTCAAAACCGGGAACGCAGCCTTAGCGAGCGAGAACGACAGTTGTCGGAAATTGTAGCCCAACTGGAGCGACGGCGGGCTGTACTCAACCAAGCCATCGAAAACCTCACCAATCAAGAGGCCGATTACACCGTTCGCACCAAAGAACTGGAGGCGGTCGTCCGGGAAAACGAAAAGAAAGCCAAGCAGTACCTGGAAGCTGCCAACCACTACCGCGCCTACCTGGAAGAGCTCAATGCGCAAGTGCAAGAAACGCAAGCCAAGCTGAGAAGCCTTGGTGTCGAGCCCAAGCCCGCCGACCTGCCTCGACTTGAGGATCTGGAAAAACCCACCCCCATCCCAACGCCACCCCCTGCCTACACGCCTCCTCTCCCCCAACAGCCCCCCCCATCCCAGCAGAGTGGCTATTGGTCAGATAGTCCCTTCGACGACGACCCCTGGGGATAGACCGTCCTGCCAGGATCTATAAGCCAGCTTTGCGACAAAGCTCAGTCCTCTCTGCCCGAACTGGCCTTGGGGATGCCTGGGCGCTCACGTACCCTGGAAGAAACCTGTTGCAAGGGATCCGCAGGATCTCCACTGGGGATCCCGAGCCTCGAGATTCAATATTCAATTCGATGGGTTTCCTGCCCAGCCAAACCTATGGAACCGACCCTGCCGGATTTACAGGCCCTCAGCCAATGGGATCGACAGTTCTGCCAGTTTGCTGCCCAGCAGCAGCTCCTCAAGCCCAAACAACTGGCTCTGGCCCTGAAGATCCAACGGCAGCAGCACGGCTCTCTAGCCTTGATCCTCTGGCAGTTGGGCTTTGTGGGCCTGCAACACCTGGCTCAGTTCTGGGAAAAAATGCCCAGCGAAGCCGAGTCCGAACTGCTCGAGGACAGGGCCCTCGGTGGATGAAAGGTGCCCCCTTCCCCCACTCGCTTTTCCGCCAGAAGAGAAGAAGCAAGCAGATCCCTCTTGCTACCCAACGCTGTCGCCACCAGGCAGCAGATCCTTGGGATCCTCCGGTGGGGGCAGATGCGCCAGATCCACAGGCGAAGGGGATCCCCCCAAAATTCGCACCTGGATCCCCTTGATCACGACATAGAGCACCGGCACCACCAGCAAACTGAGCATTGTCGAGACGAACATGCCGCCGATCACCGCCGTGCCCAGAGACTGACGGCTGGCTGCCCCTGCGCCCGTGGCCGCTGCCAGCGGGAAAATACCCAGGATAGTGCTCAGGGCGGTCATCAGAATGGCGCGGAAGCGGGTCTCTGCCGCCTGCACTGCAGCCTTAACCAGGGGGATCCCTTGGGCAACCAACTGGTTGGCAAACTCCACAATCAAGATGGAGTTTTTGCTGGCCAGCCCGATCAACATCACCAACCCGACTTGGCAGAAGACGTCGTTGGTCAAGCCCCGCAGCAGTTGCGCCAAAAGAGCCCCAAGAACCGCCAGCGGCACCGCCAACAAAATGATCAAGGGATCCACATAGCTCTCAAATTGCGCCGCCAGCACCAGGAAGACGAACACCGAGCCCAAAGCAAAGATCAGCGGCGCCTGTCCTCCCGACTCGATTTCTTCCAGCGACAGGCCCGACCACTCGAAGCCAAACCCCTGCGGCAACAACTGGGCGGCTAGAGTTTCCATAGCCCGAATCGCTTGCCCTGAGCTAAAGCCCGGCAGGGCGCTGCCCTGAATTTCCACCGAGCGGAAGAGGTTGAAGTGGTTGATGATGGCCGGGCTGGTGGTCTCCTCCACCTGAACCAGGGTGCTCAACGGCAAGAGCTGCCCCTGCCCACCCCGCACGTAGAACTGGCCGATGCTTTCCGGGTTACCTCGGAATGCTTGATCCGCCTGCACATAGACCCGGTAGTTGCGGTTGAACAGGTCGAAATCATTGACGTAGGTGCCCCCCAGCAGCGTCTGCAGCGTGCCGAAGACATCCAACAGAGGGATCCCCAACAACTGGGCCATCTCCCGATCCACCTGTACTTCTAGCTGCGGCGAATTGGCGTTGAAGGTGGGCGGGTTAATCCGCAAGCCCAAGGGGGGTTGGCCCGGCGGGGGCGGCGAGTTGCCCACAAAAAACAGGGTGTTGGCCGTCTGCTCCAAGAGGTTGAAATCGTTCACCCCCCGATCCTGAAGCTGGAAAGTAAACCCGCCCGCAACCCCCAAATTGGGAATGGCCGGCGGCAGGATCGGGATCACCAATGCGCGGCTGATCCCGCCCAAAAAAGGCCCAAATAGCCGGTTGACAATCGCTTGCGCCGATTGCTCCGGTTGCCGCCGCTCTTCCCAGGGCTTGAGGGTGGCAAAGATCAGCCCATTCCCCGGCGAGGGCCCGGTAAAGCTGAACCCCCCCACGATCACCCGATTTTCGATCTCAGGGATCCCCTCCAAAATAGCGGCGGCCTGCCGGATCACCCTGTCGGTATAGTTGAGGGAAACCCCCGGCGGCCCCTGGACAATGGTGATGAAAAAGCCCTGATCCTCATCCGGCACAAACCCCGTCGGCACAATTTGGAACAGCCAGTAGGTGAGGCCCAAACAGGCAATAAACCCCGTCACCACCAACAGCCGCAGCTTCACCACCAGCTCCAGCAGGCGGCAGTAGGCCGCTCGGATCCCTTCCACGGCGCGGTCAAACCAGCGCAGCAGCCAAAACATCTGCTCTGAGCGGGGGCGAATTAGCAGCGCCGACAAAGCCGGAGCCAAGGTAATGGCATTAAACGTGGACAGCGAAACCGACACGGCAATGGTGACGGCAAACTGCTGGTAGATGCGACCGCTGGTGCCAGGAAAGAAAGCAACAGGCACAAATAGCCCCAGCAGCACCAGCGTCGTGGCGATCACCGCCCCCAACACCTCGTTCATCCCCGCCGAGGCCCCCTGCAGAGGCCGCATGCCGCGGTCGCGGATGTAGCGGGAGATATTCTCCACCACCACAATGGTGTCGTCCACCACCAAGCCAGTGGCCAGGGTGAGGCCGAACAGAGTCAAAGTGTTGATGGAAAAGCCAAACAGGCGCACAAAGGCGAAGGTCCCCAGCAGCGCCACCGGAATTGTAACGGTGGAAATGAGGGTGACGCGCCAATCTTGCAAAAAGATGAACAGTACCAGCACCACCAGGGCAATAGCCTGCAGCAGGGTAAAAATCACCTCCTGCACCGACTCGGTAATGAACAGGGTGGCGTCGAAAGGGATCTCGTAGATCAAGCCGGGCGGAAAACTCTCCGCCAGCTGCGCCAACGTCTGCCGCACCTGCCGCGACACCTCTAGGGCGTTGGCATCCGGTTGTTGGGTGATGGCGATCCCCACCGCCTCCTGCCCCCCGATGCGGAAGAACGTATCGTAGCTTTGGGCCCCCAGCTCTACCCGGCCCACATCGGCAATGCGCACCAAGCTGCCATCGGCGTTGGCCTTGAGAACGATCTGGGCGAACTCCTCCGGCTGCGACAGCCGCCCCGTGGCCTGGACGCTGATCTGAAACTCCTGATCCGGGGGGCTGGGCTGGCCGCCAATTTGGCCGGCGGGCACCTGGATATTCTGCTGGCGCACTGCGTTTACCACATCCAGAGCTGTCAGACCATAGCTGGCCAGCCGCGTCGGATCCAGCCAGATGCGCATGGCATAGGTGCGCTCCCCGAAAATGATGACATCGCTGACGCCGCGGATGCGCCGCAAAGCATCCCGCACAAACAGCTCCGCGTAGTTGCTCAAAAACAGCTCGTCGTATTCCCCCGCCTCTGAGCGCAGCGCCAACACCAGCACAAAGGCGCTGTCGCCGGCCTTTTCCACGCTGATGCCGTTTTGGATCACCTCCGCCGGCAGCCGGCCCTGGGCCCGCGCCACCCGGTTCTGCACATCCACAGCCGCCGTGTCCAGATCCCGATCCGGGCTGAAGGTAACGGTGATCTGGCTGGTGCCGTTGCTGCTGCTCACCGAGGCGATAGACCGTATACCCTCGACGCCGTTGATCTCCTGCTCCAGCACATTGGTTACCGCCGTCTCCACCGTCTCGGCGTTGGCCCCAGGATAAACAGCAGTCACCCTCACCGCTGGCGGCGCCACCTGTGGGTAGTAGTCCACCGGCAGTAGGGGAATGCTCACCGCCCCCACCAGCACGATCAGGATGGAGCAGACGCTGGCAAAAACAGGGCGGCGAATGAAAAAGTCAACAAACATAGTCCAGCGCAGTGAGGAGTGAAAGGGGATAGCTGAGTTGGGAAACCGCCGGAGAGAGGACCTAGGGCGGGGATCCAGGAGGTCTCCCTCCCCCTTGTGGCTGCATCCTCTGCTGAAAAAGCACCTCATCGACAATCGGGGCGCCATCGCGGATTTTCTGCAGGCCGCTCAGCACAATTGGCTCATTGGCCTCCAAACCCTCCAGCACCTCATAGCTGTTTCCGTAGATGGATCCCAGCTGCACCGGCCTTTGCACCGCCACCGCCCCCGGGGGCATGCCCTCTGCTGGCGGCTCCGTTGTCTGCACCGTGTAGACAAAGGTTTGCGCCCCCAAGCGGGCCACCGCCGTCACCGGCACCAGCAAGGCCGGCCGCTCCTCCCAGATGACCCGAGTCCGCACAAACTGGGCCGAGCGCAACTGGCCGGCAGGGTTCTCCAGAAGAGCCTTGGCCAGCACCGATTGCGTGGCGGCGTTGGCTTCGGGAGCAATGAAAGAGATTTGGCTGCTGCCGATCACCTCGCCGCGGCTATCCAGGATCTGCACCGGCGTGCCAATGCGCAGCTGGGGGGCCCGCTGCAACGGGATGTTGAGGTTGAGCTCCAGCGCCTGGGTTTGGGTCAAGGTGGTCAAAACCGTCTGAGGCGTCACGTAGTCCCCTTGCCGCACCAAAACATCCCCCACAATGCCGGCAAAGGGAGCTGTAACCTGGAAAAACTGCAGTTGCACCTGTTGCCGCTCCGCCTCGGCCTGGGCTCGCTGCACCTCCCGCTCTGCCCGCAAGATCGCGGCCTCCTGAGCGCGGATCTGCTCCTGTTGCGCCGCCAAAGCTGCCTCCGCCTGGCGCAGGTCGCGGCTGGATTGATCCGCTTGCGCCTGGCTGATGGCCCCCTCGGCCAAGAGGCGCAGGTTGCGCTCGTGCTGCTCCCGGGCAAACTCCGCCGCTGCCTCCAGCCGCATCCGATCCGCCCGCAACTGGCTGAGCACGGCCCGGCCGCTCTCCAGGTTGGCTTGGGCTGCGGCAATCCCCGCCGTTTGGCCGGCCACCGCCGCCTGTTGCTGCCGGCTGTCGATCTTAAAGAGAGGGGCTCCGGCAGCCACCTGGGATCCCAGCTGCACGAACACCTGGGTCACCTGTCCACTGACCTGAGGGCGGATACTGGCCACCTGCTGGGATCCGAGGCTGGCCATGAACTCTGAAGTCTCTTCGATTTGCTGTTCCTCTACCCTGCCGACGGCCACTGGTGTGGGTTGGCCTTCTCCGCCCCCTTCACCCCCCATGCTGCGAGGTGGCCCGCCGGGCCGGCAAGCAGCTACCAAGAGAGAAAGGCACAACAGCGGCAGAGCTGTTCGCAGTTGCATCGTGAACCTGCCTCCCTAACGGCTATCCCAACAGAGGGATCCCACCTCTGCATTGACTCAATCAACCAGGGTACTGAGACTGTGCCCTGCTGCGCCTGTGCAAAAGCGCTGGCCATCCTTCCCAATCCAGAGCTAGGGTGGATGCGTGACATCCTCCCGGCGCTCGTCCTGTGGACAGAGCGCGGGCCACCCTTCCCGTCAGCAGGACGGAGTCCTTACCTCGCGGTCGGGCATTCCTGC
>NZ_JBSSBV010000019.1:0-56002 GCF_054059115.1 Thermostichus sp. MS-CIW-26 | reverse complement strand
TATGACCTAGATAAGTGGCGTGGGGCAGGAATGCCTAACCGTGAGGTTAGGAAGCCCGCGCTGTACCCGTAGGGTCAGCGTCGGGAGGATGTCACGTTATACCCTTGTCGGCATGAGTTTTGACGCTGTGGCCCACTCGGCCAGGTGATAGAACAGGGTCAAACCCAGCAGCATTTGGGAGGTTTGTTGTCATGGCTACGTTGCAACCCAAAGTGACCCACCAGCTTTTGGCGGCCTTAGCCCTGTTTGCCTGTCTGGGCTTGTTGCCTGCTTGTGGCGAGAGCAGCAGCAGCACCGTCAGCCCCCCCAGCATCACCCCCACCCCCACCGGCTCATAATTCGGCTGGTTTTTGCATGCCCTTGCAGCGGTTGCCCAAGTTGGTTCAGCTTTGGGCTTTGAGGATCGCGGGGATCTTTTGTCTTTGTCTGCTGGCGGCCTGTGGAGGATCCCCTACCTCGATGGAGCCACCGCGGGCAGGGGAAGTGCCGATTGCCAGCTTCCTGTGCCGGTTGGATCGCCAGACCCGCAGCTTCACGGGGCCTATTTACGCCGAACAGCCCCAGGTTGTTACCTGCAACCCCGGTCGCCTTACGCCTGCAGCAGCCCAAAAGATGATGGATCGGCTGAATTTTCTACGGCTGTTGCACCAGTTACCGCCGGTGAAGCTCAATCCTCAGTTCCTAGAAGCCGCCCAGCAAGCGGCCTTGATGCAGGTAGCCAATGGTACTCTCAGCCACCAGCCGCCCCCTTCTTGGCGCTGCTTTACCCCTGCTGGGGAGGCGGGATCCCGCTTCAGCAACCTGGCGGTTGGGCCCATCCTAGAGCTGAACGGCCCCGATCCAGGCCGGGTGTTGGCGCGGCAGGTGGACATCTATTTTGCCGAGCCAGGTCGAGAAAACTTTGTGGATGTGGGGCATCGCCGCTGGAACCTGTATCCTCAGTACGCCCAGGGGGCCTACGGCATTGTCTTTGACCCACGGGCTGGACGGGTGACCCAGGCCAACGCCAACTGGATCTTCGGTTTTGACGAGTCGGTGCCAGATCCAGAGTTCATCGCCTTCCCGGAGAAAGACGGCTACCTCTACCGCCTAGAAGGGTTTTCCGGCCAGCCCCTGTCTGCCTACCGCTGGTCTTTCTCGGTGCCCAGCCGTGGCGGCAAGGCTGATCTCAGCCAAGCCCAAGTCCGCATCACCGATGCCCTCAGCGGCGAGCCGGTGCCTGTTGGAGATCTCCGCGTGGGGGATCCCGCCTTTGGCCTGGAAACTTTGACCTACTCCGTGGGTTCGATCCAGCCCAATCGCAACTACACCTTCGAGATCAGCGGCATTCGCCTCAACGGTGGCCCCCCCCGCACCTATCGCTACACCACCGCTCTCTACGACTGCGATCCCCAAACTTCCCAACGGCCCGCACCCCTCACCGAAGGGCTGGGGATCCCGCCCCGTCTGCTCTGGCAGATGGAGCCTTTCAACTCTTTCAACCCTCTCAACTAGCTTTTCCTCACCCCCAGCCCCTTTCCCAAAGGGGAGAGGGGAGTCTGCTGCTCCTAGAAGCCTGACCTTATGCACAAATTGCAATCAGAAGGTGACAAAATAGCATAACTTGTTACAAAGTGTAACGGCCAATACCAAAGTTAACGGTTCGTCATCGCTAGGGTAGCCAGTGTTCACCCCACGGCAGCGATCATGGCGAACCAGTTTGAACGCATCAAAAGCGAGAAGGATGGCTTGGCGGTCAAGGCTGAGCTGGAAGCGTTTGCCCGCCTGGGTTGGGAGAACATTCCTGAAGACGACCGGGATCACCGCCTCAAGTGGCTGGGGATCTTCTTTCGCAAGCGCACCCCAGGTCAGTTCATGCTGCGGCTGCGCCTGCCCAATGGGATCCTAACCAGCGGCCAAATGCGCATGTTGGGCGCAATCATCCACCCCTATGGAGAACAGGGCGTAGCCGACATCACCACCCGGCAGAACCTGCAACTGCGCGGCATCCCCATCGAGGAAATGCCCCAGATCCTGGGCTACCTGAAAGAGGTAGGCCTGACCAGCATCCAGTCGGGCATGGACAACGTGCGCAACATCACGGGATCCCCTCTGGCCGGTATTGACCCGGACGAGCTGATCGACGTGCGCGGCCTCACTCGCAAGGTGCAGGACATGGTTACCAACAACGGCGAGGGCAACCCTTCCTTCAGCAACCTGCCGCGCAAGTTCAACATCGCCCTCTGCGGTTGTCGTGACAACTCCGTGCATGCCGAGATCAACGACCTGGCCTTTGTACCTGCCTTCAAAGAGGGCAAGCTGGGCTTCAACGTCCTGGTGGGCGGCTTTTTCTCGGCTCGCCGCTGCGCCGAGGCAATTGGCCTAGATGTCTGGGTGGATCCCCGCGATGTGGTTCCTCTGTGCGAGGCGGTGCTGCTGGTCTACCGGGATCACGGCCTGCGGGCCAACCGGCAAAAGGCGCGGTTGATGTGGCTCATTGACGAGTGGGGCCTAGAGAAGTTCCGGGCGGCTGTGGAGCGCCAGACTGGCCACCCTCTGCTCAGGGCAGCGGAAAAAGATGAGGTGGTCTGGCACAAGCGGGATCTGCTGGGGGTGCATGCCCAGAAGCAGCCGGGCCTCAACTTTGTCGGCCTGCATGTGCCGGTGGGGCGGCTCAACGCCCTGGAGATGATGGAGCTGGCCCGCTTGGCGGAGGTGTACGGCTCCGGGGAGCTGCGGCTGACAGTGGAGCAGAACGTGCTCATCCCCAATGTGCCCGACTCCCGAGTGGCCCCGCTCCTCAAAGAGCCGCTCTTGAAGAAGTTCTCCCCCAACCCAGGACCCTTGCAGCGGGGGTTGGTGTCCTGTACGGGCAACCAGTTCTGCAACTTTGCCCTTATCGAGACCAAAAACCGGGCTGTGGCCTTGATGGAGGAGCTGGAGGCGGAGCTGGAGATCCCCCAAACGGTGCGCATCCACTGGACGGGCTGCCCCAACTCCTGCGGCCAACCCCAAGTAGCCGATATCGGCCTTATGGGCACCACTGCTCGCAAGGACGGCAGGGTGGTGGAGGCCGTGGACATCTACATGGGGGGAGAGGTGGGCAAAGACGCCAAGCTGGGCAAATGCGTGCGCAAAGGGATCCCTTGCGAAGACCTCAAGCCGGTCTTGGTGGAGCTGCTCATTGAACACTTTGGGGCCAAGCCGCGTCAGCATCCGTCCGCCGCCCAGGCTTCTGTTTTGGTAACCCGCTAGCGGTTCTGTTGCCGTCCTGAAAGTTTTTCTTTCTTCGTCGTTGTAAATCTTGGAGGTTTCGATGTCTAAGCTGTTCAGCACTTCCTCTCCCGTCTCCCGTCGGCAATTTTTGGCCGGGGTGGCTGCTCTCACGGCTGGGGCGGCCACGGCTGGGATCCCGCGCGCCCAATCGCAATCCTTGGGCAAAGGCTACTGGGTGGCGCAGGCCGATACTCCCGAAACCACCAGCGCCAAGCTGGGGTTCATCGCTCTAACCGACGCGGCCCCCCTGATCATCGCCAAAGAAAAAGGGTTCTTTGACAAGTACGGCATGAAAGACGTGGAGGTGGTCAAGCAGGCCTCTTGGGGCACCACCCGCGACAATTTGGTGCTGGGATCCGCCGCCGGCGGCATCGATGGGGCACACATCCTCACCCCCATGCCCTACCTCATCACCACCGGCAAAGTTACCGATGGCAAGCCGGTGCCTATGTACATTTTGGCCCGTCTCAATCTGGACGGTCAGGGCATCAGCATTTCCAACCAATATCGGGATTTGCAAATCGGCCTGGATAGTTCCCCCCTCAAGGCCAAGTTTGCCGAGGTCCGAGCTGCCGGCGGGGATCCCAAATGTGCGATGACCTTCCCCGGCGGTACCCACGACCTATGGATGCGCTACTGGCTGGCCGCAGGCGGGATCGATCCCACTAGCGACGTCTCCATCATTGTGGTGCCGCCGCCGCAGATGGTGGCCAATATGAAATCCAGAACCATGGAAGCCTTCTGTGTGGGCGAGCCTTGGAATGCCCAGCTGGTGAACCAAAAAGAGGGGTATAGTGCCCTCACCACCGGCGAGCTGTGGAACGGCCACCCGGAAAAGGCCTTTGCCCTGCGGGCCGACTGGGTGGATGCGCACCCGAAAGCCACCCTTGCCCTGTTGAAAGCGGTGCTAGAAGCCCAGATCTGGTGCGACCAGATGGAAAACAAAGAGGAGATGTGTCGCATCATCGGCGACCGCCGCTGGCTGGGGGTGCCTGTGCCCGATATCTTGGGCCGTTCTCGGGGCACTTTTGACTACGGCACCGGCAAGGTCGTTGAAAACAGCCCCCACCTGATGAAGTTCTGGCAGAACTACGCTTCCTACCCCTTCAAGAGCCACGATCTCTGGTTCTTGACCGAAAACATCCGCTGGGGCTATCTGCCTGCCGACACCGATACCAAAGCCTTGGTGGAGCGGGTGAATCGGGAAGAACTCTGGCGAGAAGCTGCCAAAGCCATTGGTCAGGGGGCAGCCATTCCCCCCAGCACCTCTCGAGGAGTGGAAACCTTCTTCGACGGGGTGCAGTTCGATCCCGAAAATCCTGCCGCCTACCTGGAGAAATTGGCGATTAAGAAGCTGGCCTAATTTCCCAACTTTCCCCAGCAAGTTAGCTGCAAACCCTCTGTCCAGGAGAGAAGGGATCCCCGAATCCCCACAAAGAGTGTTCAACTGAAACCCCTTCTCTCTTGGGATCCTCTTAAGTTGACTTCAACCTTACTCCCAGCAAGCCATGAGGATTTTCCACTCTGCCCTACAGTTGGGCTACCACCTCTTTCGGATCCTGCTTCCCCTACTGGTTGGCCTAGGCCACTGGCTGCTGAAAACCGGCCAAGGTTCTGTTCTTCAGTCCAGTACCGGAATCGGTTCCCCCGCCAGTTCTGCACCTTCTTCTGCTTGGCGGCAAAGAGTCCAAATCCACAAAGCGCTGCGTCGCATTCTGTTGCCCGCTACGGCCATTTTGCTCGTCCTGATTCTCTGGCAAATCATTTACAGCCGCCCCGGAGCCAACTTGCCCACCCCTCTCCAGGTTTGGCAGGACACCTGGGATCCCCTCATTAAAGATCCCTTTTTTGACTATGGCGGCAATGCCAAAGGGCTGTTCTGGCAAATTTGGGCCAGCTTGCGGCGGGTGTTCATTGGGTTTGCCCTGGCCGGCTTGGTGGGGGTTGTGGGCGGCATGATCATCGGGGTCAATCGCTGGCTGTACGAGGCTTTGGATCCCATTTTTCAGGTGCTGCGCACGGTGCCGCCTTTGGCCTGGCTGCCGATTTCTTTGGCTGCCTTTCGAGATGCCAACCCTTCCGCCATTTTCGTAATCTTCATTACGGCCCTCTGGCCCATTTTGATCAACACCGTTGTCGGCGTACAGCAGATCCCACAGGACTACCGCAACGTGGCCAGAATTGTGCGCATGTCCGGCTGGAAGTACTTTTTCAAAATCGTTTTCCCGGCAACTGTGCCCTATATTTTTACCGGCTTGCGCATTGGGGTGGGCTTGTCTTGGCTGGCCATTGTGGCAGCGGAAATGTTGATTGGCGGTGTGGGCATTGGATTTTTCATCTGGGATGCCTGGAATAGCTCCCGCATCAGCGAAATCATTCTGGCTTTGATCTATGTCGGGATGGTGGGTCTTCTGCTGGATCGCATCACGGCTTGGATTGGCTCGCTGGTGGTGGCTGAGGATCGCTAAATGAGCTTGGCCGAGTTTTAGATTGGTTGCTGACAATTTCTCCATGCTCTCAGAAATCATCTCAGGGGAATCATGAAGACCCAGCCTTACATTGAAGTGGATCATGTCGACAAGGAATTTCTCCTCGACAACGGAGAGGTCTATCCTGTCCTGAAAGACATCCACCTGGAGATCCAAAAAGGGGAATTTGTCTCGTTGATCGGCCACTCTGGCTGTGGCAAATCGACCCTACTCAACATCATTGCTGGCCTGGAAAAGCCTTCCCGAGGGGGCATTCTCCTGGAGGGCCGACAAGTTACAGATCCCGGCCCGGATCGCATGGTGGTGTTTCAGAACTATTCCCTGCTGCCCTGGCTGACCGTGCGGGAGAACATTGCCCTGGCCGTGGACGAGGTGCTGGGATCCCTTCCCAAAGCGGAGCGGGACCGGATTGTGGCAGAACACATTCGCCGTGTGGGGTTGCAGGGGGCAGCCGACAAGCGACCGGCCCATCTGTCAGGAGGGATGAAACAGCGGGTAGCCATTGCCCGGGCTTTGGCCATCCGTCCGCGGGTGCTGCTGTTGGATGAGCCCTTTGGCGCTCTGGATGCCTTGACGCGCGGCAACCTGCAGGAGCAACTGATGGAGATTGCCCAGGCGGAGCAGCTCACCTGTGTCATGGTTACCCACGATGTGGATGAGGCGCTGCTGCTTTCGGATCGGGTGGTAATGATGACCAATGGCCCGGAGGCCCGCATTGGCCAGATTTTGCGGATCCCTTTTCCTCGACCCCGCCATCGTTTGGAAGTGGTGCGTCACCCCGACTACTACAGCCTGCGGGGAGAGATGATCTACTTTCTCAACCAGCAAAAGCGGGCTCGCCAAAAAACGCCTGTTCGCGTGGCCATTGCCAAACACGGCCTGGAGAAGGTCAATTTGGAGGTTGGCTTTGTGCCCCTCAACGACTGCGCCCCGCTGGTGGTGGCGCAGGAAAAAGGCCTGTTTCAAAAGCATGGCCTGGAGCAGGTCACCCTGGTGCGGGAGCCAGGCTGGAAGACCATCTGGGAAGGGATCCGCTCCGGTCGGCTGGATGCGGCCATGGTGGTGGCCGGGATCCCGTTGGCTTCCACCTTGGGAGTAGGGGGAGTTCCGGTGCCTTTGATTACCGCGCTAACCCTCTCCCGCGGCGGCAACGCCATTACCTTCGGGCGCAGACTTTGCCTGCAGGGTGTTCTCAGTCCCTGGGATCTGCGCCAACACCTCCGGCAAACTCCTGACGTGGTTCATACCCTAGGGGTGGTGCACCCGGCCTCAATGCAAAACTTCTTGCTGCGCCATTGGCTGGCTAGCGCGGGGGTGGATCCGGATCGGGATGTCACGTTAACCGTGATCCCGCCGCCGCAGATGGTGGCCCATCTCAAGGCCGGCAACATCGATGGCTACTGCGTGGGCGAGCCCTGGAACTCCCGCGCCGTGCGGGAACAGTTGGGATTTATCGTCGCCACCACCCCTGAAATCTTACCCAGCCACATTGAAAAAGTGCTGACAGTGCGCCAGGACTGGGCCCAAAGCTACCCCCGCACCCACGTGGCTCTGGTCAAAGCACTACTGGAGGCTTGTCACTACTGCGATCAGCCGCAGCACCGTTCTGAGATCTTGGAGGGGCTGGCTCAGCCCCAGTATGTGGGCGTGGCCCTGGAGGATCTGCAGCCGGGGTGGACGGGTATTCTGCAGCGGGGAATTGCCGATGAATCCCAAGCCCTCACCGGTTTTCACCAGTTTGCCAACGGGCGCAACACCTGTCCGGAAAGGTTGGAACACCTCTGGATCCTGACGCAAATGGCTCGCTGGGGACTCTGCGCTTTTCCCCGCAATTGGGTTTCGGTTCTCGACCAAGTTCTGGACAGCGAAACCTACGCCCTAGCCGCCAGAGAACTGGGCCTTCCGGATCGGGCCCACGACCGCGGAGCTTTACTCTTTGGCGATGGATCCCGCTTTGACGGAGAGGATCCCGTTGCCTACCTAGAGTCTGTGGCCATCCGGCAGGATCTGAAGCTGCAGGAGTACCGGCTCAGCGAAGTTTAGCTTTTGTTACCTTAGGCTCTCAATTGGAAAACACCATGATGACCAGCTCCCGCACGTTCTCCTCACCGCTATCTTCTGCTTCTCCGGTTGCAGGACTGCCCCTTCTTTGTCTTCAGAATGTGGGCAAGACCTACTTCACCTCAGCAGGGCCCTTCGTTGCGCTGGAAAATATCAATCTGGAAGTGGCTGCCGGTGAGTTTGTTTGCATTATTGGCCACTCCGGTTGCGGCAAATCCACCTTGATCAACATGGTGGCGGGTTTTTCGACTCCCACTTCGGGATCCATCGCCCTCAAGGGCCAGCCCATCACCTCCCCAGGGCCAGATCGGATGATGGTGTTTCAACATTATTCCCTTTTGCCCTGGCTGACTGCCTTTGAAAATATTTATCTGGTGGTGGATCAGGTGTACCCAACCAAACCCCGGTGGGAAAAAAGGGAAATTGTTCAAGAACATCTGGAATTGGTAGGTTTGGCGGAAGCAGCCCACAAGCGGCCCAAGCAGCTTTCTGGAGGCATGAAGCAAAGGGTAGCCATTGCCCGTGCTCTTGCCGTTCGTCCGCAAGTTTTGCTCTTGGATGAGCCTTTTGGGGCCTTGGATGCCATTACCAAGGAAGATCTACAAGATGAGCTGCTGGCCATTTGGCGGGATCACCGCTGCACAGTTTTGATGATTACCCACGACATCGACGAGGCTCTCTACTTGTCAGACCGTGTGGTGATGATGACCAACGGCCCCGCTGCCCATATTGGTGAGATCTTGACCATTCCCTTTGAGCGACCGCGCATCCGCTCCCGCATTATGGAAATGCCTGAGTTCTACGAATTGCGTAACCGCGCCCTTGACTTCCTCTATCGCCGCTTTGCCCATGGAGGGGATTGAGCTAGGGTTCAAAATACTTGGAGAGGGAAGTTGATGGCCGCTGCTCCGGTTCAGGTAGTTCCAACCGATCTCCCAATGGAGGAGCGGGTCTTGCCCTGCCCAAAACCCTTGCCGACTATCTGGCCAATCCAGTTGCCCAAACCAAATGGGTAGATGGCTACATTGTGGAGAAAGTGGGGCAAACTTTAGGGGATGCAAAGCTCCAAACCCGACTTCTCTTCCGTTGGCTCGGTTATGTTGAATGTCAGCCATTGGGGGGTATGGTTTTGGTGAAGGCTCCCGGCCAAACCAAAGGCAAAGTCAGAAGACCTGATGCTGCCTACTCATCTCCAGATTTAATCCAGCAATTTGGAGAGGATATTGCCACGCTACTGCAGAGCTATCCTCTGGTTGAGGAGATCTTCTCTCCAACCGACTGTGGAGAAGATATTTTCCTAAAAGCCCAAGAGTATCTCAGCTCCGATGTACTGGAAGTCTGGCTGATTTTTCCCAAAAGCAAATTTATTTTTATCCAGACTCAGGATCGCCACCTTTGGCTAACCGAACAAGAGACTGCCAAAAGCCAGGTTGTATTGCCCGGATTTGAGATCCAAGTGGCCGATCTCCTCGGCTAAGAGATCCTTAACCTGATGGCCTATCGGGATCCAAAATGCAAGACACTTATCCATCCTGACAGGGATCCCAACTCATGGTGACCGCGATGGAGCCGGAAAAAGCCGTCATCAAAACCCTATGTCCCTACTGCGGTGTGGGATGTGGATTGGAGGCGGTTTCGACATCCTCAGGTGACTGGAAAATGAGAGGCGACCGGGAGCATCCTTCCAGCTTGGGGATGGTCTGTGTAAAGGGGGCTACGGTTCTGGAGGCAGTTGGTCGAGATCGGCTGCTCTCTCCCCTGTTTCGGGAGAGCTTGGATCAGCCCTTTCGCCGCATTTCTTGGGATCAGGCTTTTGAGGAGATGGTTTCTCGGCTGCGCTGCCTCAAAGACAACCCTCACTCCATGGCTATGTATGGATCGGGGCAGTTGCTCACTGAAGACTATTACGTTGCTCAAAAGCTCATTAAGGGCTGCCTGGGCACCAATAATTTTGACACCAACTCGCGCCTGTGCATGTCCTCAGCCGTCTCGGCCTACACCCAATCCCTGGGATCCGATGGCCCCCCCTGCTGCTACGAGGATCTCGATCTCTGCAATCTGGCTTTTCTGGTGGGCACCAACACAGCAGAGTGCCATCCCATTCTTTTTAATCGCCTGAAGAAGCGGCACAGGACCGGATCCCCCCTCAAAATAGTGGTAGTGGATCCCCGGCGCACTCAGACAGCAGAAGCTGCCGATCTCCACTTAAAAATTCGCCCCGGTACGGATATCGATCTTTTCAATGGGATTGCCCATTTGTTGTTAAAGTGGGGATCCATTGCTGCTGATTTTATCGAGGGCTTCACCCAAGGTTTTGCTGAATATGCAGCTTTGCTGGCCGATTATGAACCGCAGATTGTGGCCCAGCGCTGCGGAATTGCCACCGAGGATTTGATCGAAGCAGCCAAGCTTTGGCAGGGATCCCAAAGGGTTCTCTCCCTTTGGTCGATGGGCCTAAACCAGTCCAGCGAGGGCACCGCCAAGATCACCAGCCTAATCAATCTCCATCTCCTAACTGGGCAAATTGGCCGACCGGGGACCGGCCCCTTTTCCTTGACCGGCCAGCCCAATGCCATGGGCGGTCGAGAGGCAGGGGGGTTATCCCATCTGCTGCCGGGATATCGGCTGGTGAGCCATCCCCAGCATCGAGCAGAGGTGGAGCAGGCTTGGGGTTTGCCCGGCGGCTCCATCTCCCCCCACCCAGGACTGAGGGCCACCGAGATGATTGCCGCTCTGGAGACGGGATCCCTGCAGTTCTTCTGGATTGTGGCCACCAATCCTTTGGTGAGCTTTCCGGATCTGGAACGGGTCAAAAAAGCCCTGAAAAAGTCTCCCTTTACCGTTTACCAAGAGGCTTATTACCCTACAGAAACGGCAGAATATGCCCATTTGCTTTTGCCCGCCTGCCAGTGGAGCGAGAAAACCGGGGTGATGACCAACTCCGAGCGCAGGGTTACCCTTTGTCAAGCCTTTCGAGACCCCCCTGGCGAAGCCCGACCCGATTGGGAGATCTTTGCTGAAGTGGGGCGCAGGTTGGGCTTTGAAGCGCAATTTTTCTTCCAAACCGCGGCAGAGGTTTATGCAGAATTTGCCGCCCTTACCGCAAATCGCCTCTGCGATCACTCCGGCCTCAGCCATGCCCTTTTGGCAGAACAAGGCCCTCAGCAATGGCCTTATCCCAAAGAAAGAACCTCGGCCCCTAAGTCCACTCGCCTCTACACAGATTGGCGTTTCCCGACCCCCGATGGCCGCGCCCGCTTTATCCCCCACCATTCCCGTGGCCTGGCAGAGCCGCCGGATCCCCAGTTTCCCTACGTATTAACCACGGGCAGGCTTTACGGCCATTGGCACACCCAAACCCGCACCGGCAGGATTGAAAAAATCAAGCAAATGCACCCCCAACCCTTTATGGAGATCCATCCTCGCGATGCGGAAAAACTGGGCATCCAAGATGGAGATTGGGTTCAAGTGCGTTCTGCCCGCGGACGGGCCTATTTCCCGGCCAAGATAACTGCCAACATTGCTCCCGGTACGCTATTTGTACCCATGCACTGGGGATCCCTCTGGGCAGAACAAGCCGAGTGTAATGCCCTTACCCATGACATCAGTTGTCCCGATTCCGGCCAGCCGGAATTAAAAGCCTGTGCCGTTGCTCTTGAGAAAGCCGACCCACCGCTCAAGCAATCCCCTCAACTCTAGATTTGGTTCCTAATCGAGGTTCCCATGACTCTGTTTCAGTTTGAGCAAGATTTTGCCGACTCTCTGCGATGCATCCCCATGACCTTGCGCCTAAAGCTGGATTTGTGCGGGATCAAGCTCAAGCTCCATCAATGGGCCAAGTTTTCCTTAGAAGAGCGGCGGAAGTGTGTTGATTGGCCCTCTGAATCTCCACAGGATCTAGAAGAACTCCGCAACCATCTGCGCCATTTGGTTCGCTCCATCTGCCACGAAGAGGCGCAAGAGATTCCCATTGACCCCCAGCCTGAATGGCAAAATCCCAACCAGATCCCAATGGCTGTCCAACAAAAAGCTCAAGACCTGGGGATCCGGCTTGCCCTCGATTTCTGGAGAAACTTGCACGATATCCAGAGATTTGCCTTGCTGAAGTTGAGCCGATCCCATCACGAAAACAAAAATTTCTTGCCCGCTCTGCGAGAGTTTGGCCTGAAGATGGCGAGGGATGGTGATTGCAGTTACTCTGAATCTATTTGAGAGAGATAGTCTCCTCTGCCATGCGCTGCCCCAGACGACCACCCCCAACCCCTCTTCCACCCTGGGAGAGGAAATGCCTGCTCTAGGGGATCCGGGTCCGCAACAGTTCAAGTGGGCTAATGGGGGATCCCCCTCGAGAGGGGAGAGACTCAGCTCAGCAATATCCGTGCCTAGTCAAAGCAGAGGGCTATTGTTAAGGAATCTAAAGTAGAGTTGAGCTTTTGATATCACTGTTGCCGTCTTGTTACCGAAAGCGCTATCGTCTAAGCATCAAAGCTTTTTTCAAAGCTGCTTTATGGGCCCTGGAGGAGCGACCCCTCTGGGGCTTCTTCCATCCGGCTGCAGCTAAGAGGGCAAGGGATGGCTTTATGGGGTAGGGATCACTCCTCGGCGGACGGCAGGCCCCAGGGCGTGGCTGCCGATGTCAGAACGATAGTAGGCCTTGGGAAACTGCACTTGCTCCACAGCTGCGTAGGCTTGGCGCAGGGCCTCGGATAGGGTTGCCCCTTGGCCGGTAAGACAGAGAACGCGCCCGCCATCGCTCAGGAGCTGCTTGCCTGCCTGGCGGGTACCCGCATGAAACACCAACGCCCCCGTGGTGGCAGCTGCATCCAAGCCGGAGATGGGGATCCCTCGCTCGTAGGCATCGGGATAGCCTGGGGCTGCCATCACCACGCAGGCGGCATAGCCGGGTTTCCATTTGAGCTGGATTTGGGCCAGCCGTCCTTCTATACAGGCCAGCAGCACCTCGTCCAAAGGGTTTTCCAGCAAGGGCAGGATGACCTGAGCTTCGGGATCCCCAAAGCGGCAGTTGTACTCCAACACGTAGGGATCCCCACTGGGCGTGATCATCAAACCGGCATAGATCACCCCCTGGTAGCGGATGCCCCGCCGTTGCAAAGCCTCCAGGGTGGGATCCAGGATCTGGGTTTGGATGCGGGCCAACCCTTCTGGAGTGACCAGGTGATCCGCAGGGGCATGAGCTCCCATGCCGCCGGTGTTGGGGCCAGTATCGCCCTCGCCAAGGCGCTTGTAGTCCTGGGCAGGTGGCAGCGGCACACAGATCTGGCCATCGGTTAGAGCCAAAACCGACACCTCCTGGCCGGGGATAAACTCCTCGATCAGCACCTGATCGCCCGGCTTGGCCAGGGCTGCTTCCAGGGCTTGCACGGCTTCTTCCCGGTTTTGGGCAACGGTTACCCCCTTGCCGGCAGCCAGTCCATCTTTTTTGATGACCACTGGGAAACTCTGGGAGTCGAGATAGGCCACAGCGGCAGATAGCTCAGCAAAGCCGGTAGCGCGAGCAGTCGGGATCCCCGCCTCTTGCATCAATTGCTTAGCCCAGAGTTTGCTTCCTTCCAGTTGGGCAGCGGCGCGGCTAGGCCCGAAAATGGGCAACCCTGCTGCCTGGAAGGCGTCCACGATCCCCTGCACCAAGGGCAGCTCTGGCCCTACCACCGTCAGGCGGATCCCTTGTACGGTAGCAAACCGCACCAGGCCTTCAATGTCGGTAGCCGCCAAAGCCACGGATTGACAGCGGGGCAGCTGCTGCATGCCGCCGTTGCCGGGGGCACAGTAGATCCGAGTAACCTGGGGAGACTGCAACAGCTTCCAGGCCAGAGCGTGTTCTCGCCCCCCAGATCCGATGACCAGAGCCTGCATGGTGTGCTATTCCGCTGTTTCTAAACCCAGCTTGCCTGTTTTCCAAACATCCCCCATTAGACCATGTTCTTGTACCATTTCTGGGGTGTTGGCGCACTCCGGTCGGTGGACGGCGAGAGAACGGCCCCGCCAAGTCCAGTTGCGGCCGGTGGTGGTGCGGATGGCCGAAGCCAAGATGATGGCCGCTGTCGCCCAACCCCCCACTGCCGTTAGCCACCAGTAGCAGAGGGGCAGATGCGCCCAATGCCGGAGCAGAAGCCGGATGGCCAATTGGGCCAGGATCCCTGCCAAGCTGGCCAACAGCACCTCCAGGGATCCCGTAGCCCCAGCCAGGATCACCCCCAACCAGGGCAAGCTGCAGATCCCCAAGACCGTACCCATTGCCAACACCGCCAAGGCCCAGTTGCGCTCCAGGCCCAGGAACCAGTTTTTGGTCCACCCTTCCCAAAGGGCAGCCCCGTTGGCATACATGCGGCTGCGCACCCGCGGCCCTCCCAGGCAAATTTGCAGGCCCAACCCCTGGGCTTTGATCCGTTGCCCCAGGGCCACATCCTCGATCACCACATCGGCCACTCCGGCATGCCCGCCAACTTGCTCGTAGGCAGAGCGCCGAAACAGCAGGAAGGGACCAAAGGCAAAGGCTTTGGGGTTGTCGGGATCGTTCACGGCGGCAAAGTTGTAACCCACCGCCAGGATGGTCATCATGATGGGTTGCACCAGCCACTCCGCCAGGCAACCGCACACCAATTGCGGCCCTACACTCACCAAGCCGCTGCCGCTTGCCAGCAAATGTCCTAAGGCCGCTTCAATGGCACCGGATCCCAGCCGCACGTCGCAATCCAGAAACAGCAAGTAGTCGGCTTCTACGCGGGCGACGGCTTGGGCACAGGCCCAGTTTTTGCCCACCCACCTTTGGCCTTTGGGACGGGGATCCCCCTTGAGCAGGTGTAGGCGCGGATCTTGCCGTTCGGCAGCCAGGGCTTGGGCCAGCTCCCAGGTGGCATCCGTGGATTCATCGTCCACCAACCACACCTGTAAAGGGGCAGAGGTGCTGTCCAGAATGCTGCTCAGGCAGCCCACCACGTTCTCGGCCTCGTTGTAGGCGGGCACGATCACCGCCAGCCGCTCCATCCCGGCCGCGATTTCCCCTGCCTGTTCCGCCGGGGGATCCCTCAGCCAGGGAGAAGCCCGCAACGCTCGCCTCAGTTGCAGAGCCACTAGGGCAATCGCCAAAGCTGTTAAGGACAATACCCCCGTTAGGATTTCTCGGATCCCCACTCCTGCTTCCCTCGTTGTTTAGATGTGCTCAGTTTAGATGTGCTCAGCTAGAAATCGCAGGAGCCCCGCACTGTACCCGTAGGGTCAGTGCCGGGAGGAATGCGCTTTGATGAAGTACAATTGAAGTACAATGAACTTATGAGCCAAGTCCTGACCATATCCTGTAAGCTCAAGGTGTCCCCATCGCAAGCCGCCAAATTGGACGCGACGATGGAGGCTTTTGGCCAAGCCTTGAACTGGGTCAACCAAAACATGCCGGAGAAGATCGTCAACGCGGTCAAACTGCAATCCCTTTGCTACTACGAGATTCGCGCCCGGTTTGGCTTGTCCAGTAACTTGGCTCAACAGGTGTGCAAACGGGTGGCGGGCGCTCGCAAAGTGGCGAGACAGCGCAACCGTCCGGTTAAAGAGTTCAAGTGTGGGTTCGTTACCTACGATGCACGTATCTTCTCGTTTCGCGAGAAAGACTGGACGGTGTCGCTGACCACGGTGGAAGGGAGAGAACGCTTTGAGCTAGCCATTGGTAACTACCAGAGGGGAATGCTGGCTGGCTCTAACCCCAAATCGGCCACCCTAGTCCAGCGGAAGGATGGCTCCTACTACATCCAGATTTGCGTAGAGGAAAAGCCACCCAAGCAACAAGATACCGACAAGGTGATCGGGGTGGACTTGGGCAGGACGGATATCGCCCATACGTCAGAGGGGGACAACTGGAATGGACAGCAGCTGAACAGAGTCCGCGACCACTACTCCCGACTGAGGGCAGCACTCCAACGCAAAGCCAGTAAGGGCACACGCAGTTCGCGGCGCAGATGCAGAGAACTGTTGCAACGGCTGTCTGGCAAGGAGAGACGCTTTCAAGCGTGGGTCAATCATCGCATCTCCAAAGCTATTGTCTCTAGGGCAAAAGCTACCAACAGCGCTATTGCTCTGGAAGACCTGACAGGGATCCGGGAAAGGGTCAATCAACAGCCACGCAGCAAAGCCGAACGGCGCAGGGCCAACAGTTGGGCGTTTTATCAACTCCGTCAATTTCTGGAGTACAAGGCTCTGCGTGCAGGGTTTGCTTTGATTCTGGTGCCGCCTGCCTACACGTCGCAGACCTGCCACCGGTGTTTGCACATCCACCCTGAGCAGGGCAAGTCCTACCGCAGTGGTAAGTCGTTTAAGTGTGGGCACTGTGGATGGGAAGGGGATGCGGATTTGAATGGTGCGAATGTGATTGCGCTCTTGGGGGCTGTCGTAAACCAGCCTAGAGGTCCGGGCTTGTTTTGTTCTCTGGTAGAGCAGAGCAGGCTCAGGGCTACTGAAAGCCCGCCCCGTACCGCTTAGCGGTCGGGGTCGGGTAGTTTACGAACAGATTCCCACCTCTAATGCTCTAGCTCTGGGATGGCCCAATGATTTTCTAGGCAGACAAAACCCCCTCTACGATATCGCCATAGGGCCGGGGAAAGATTAGCCAGACCTGGCGCTGGGTTTCCACCAAGGCACGCACCAAAGGGGAAAGATGGGCAATTTCTTCATAGCCACGCTCGGTTTTGAGCTGGATCCCTTGGTCATAAAAGCTATAGCCCTGGACATGGGCAGAGCGGATGCCCAAGTAACTTTCAGGATCCAGCCCGTCCTGCAGCATTTTGGCCTGCACGGCGGCCACCAGGGTTTGGCGTTGTTCCTCAGACAACTGGGTAATGTTGCGGGCCTTGAACAAATCCCGCTCCAAGTAGCGCCGCGACAGATCCGCCAAGATGGGATCCTTCCCCGACATGGCCCAGAGGCGCATGGGGTAGCTGAAGATGATATCGTCGGCAGCCAAGTAGAGGGGGAGCGGCAACTCGAAGGGATCCCCTTTTTGAGCCGCCAGCGAGGCCCAGCACCAAGCGCTGAGGATGGGATCCAGCTCAATCTCCCCCCTTTGCAGGAGCGCCTCTGCCCGCCTGAATAGCCGCTCCAAGATAAAACGGGCACAGAGGCTCTTGGGGTGCTGGTACACCTGGGTGTACATGAAATAGCGCACCACCAGGTAGTGCTCGATGGCCCCCAGGCCTTTGCGGGCGGGGATGGACAGGGATCCCGTCTCCGGGTCATAATCCAGCACCGTTAGGATGCGATCCAAGTCCAGGTGGCCGTATTGGGCACCCGTGAGCAGGCTATCCCGCATCAGGTAATCGAAGCGGTCGCAGTCCAGTTGGCTGGAGATGAGTTGCCCCACCAGCGGCAGGGGAAATTGCTTCTGCAGCACTTGCTGCATCTGGGCCGGCAGTTGGGAATCAAACTCCGCCAGCAGCGTCCTCACCTGGGGATCCTCCCGGAGAATGCGGGCCGTCCAAACCTCGTGCCGGCAGCCGAAGATCTCTTCCCCGGCATGGCTAAAAGGGGCATGGCCAATGTCGTGCAGCAGAGCCGAGGCCAAGGTTACCGCCCGATAGGGACGCAGCTCCGGGTGGCGATGGGCCAATTTGTCGAACAGCCGCCGCGTTACCTGCAGCACCCCCACCGAATGGGTAAAGCGGGATCCCTCTGCCCCGTGGAAGGTAAAAAAGGCCGTGTCCAACTGGCGAATGCGGCGCAGCCGCTGAAAGGCCGGTGTATCGATCAAGCGAATGAGCAGGGCCTCAACTGCGTCCCCTCCATTCAGGCTAATGGCGCCATGCAGGGGATCGTGGTAGGTGCGGGACTTGCAAAACCGTAGCGGCATACTCCCACCATACCTCGCCAATTTTGGGATCCTTGGCTAGCCTGTCTGGGGGTGCTTCCCGCCTCGCCCTATCTATGCCCGCTTTCCCATGCCTCTCTCTGCAAAGGATGCCAGCACCCGAACCCCAGAAAACTCGACTCCAAGACAACAAGACAGCTGAGTGTTCCTCCTCTCCCTGCTGATTTTGATACTCAGTTTGGGGCTAACCGGCTGCTCTGCCAGTTCTGGATCCCCTGTTGTGCCCAGCCCACCCACCCTCACCCGCTACGTTGCCCTGGGAGCCAGCGATGCCGTTGGCTACAACGCCTCCATTTCCTGTGATGGCCCAGCCAACGCCGCCGGCACTCGACCCCAGCGCTCAGAGCCCCTGGACTGCCCCAATGGAACGGGCTATGTGCCCCGCCTGGCTCGCTTGCTGCCCGGCCCAGTGGAGCTTATCAACCTGGGCCGTTCGGGAGCGGTGCTCAGCCCCGCCATGCAAGCCCTGAGGCAGGGGATCCCGGCCAATTTGCTGCAGGATCAAGTGCCGCGCCTTCCCCCCGATGCCACCCTGATCACCATTTGGGTGGGCGGAAACGATACCAACGCCATCGCTCTGGCGGCGGCTCAACGGGCTCTCCAAGGTGAGGATCCCTTGCCCTTCGTCGATCAGCAGATCCGACAATTCGCCGCCGATTACCAAACCCTGCTGCAAGCGGTGCGTGCCCGTGCCCCTCAAGCTCGCCTGGCGGTGGCCAACCTGCCCAACTTCGCCCTGATTCCTCTGGGTCAGCAGCAACCCAGCAGCGTGCGCCAACTGCTCTCCCTGATCTCGGTTGGCCTCACGCAACGGGCCATCAACCCCTTAAGCCAACAGGGGATCCCAGTGGTGGACTTGCTCTGCGATCCCCGCTCCTACCGACGCGAGTCCTTCTTTCCCGGCCCGCTGGCCGACGGGTTTCACCCCAACGACCGGGGCTACGCCGATTTGGCCGATGCCTTCTTAAGCGCCTTTCGGCAACCGCTCCCTCCCCAACCCCGCTGCCCTCCCTTTAGCGAGGTGGGATCCCTGCAACCAGATGCGGCGGCAGAGTCTGCCCTCCGCAGTTTTCTCACGGATGGGTACAAGCCGGCACAATAGGAAGGATCCCTGCGCTCGGCAAGGGATCCCAAAGGCGCTTAGAGGATCCAGCCACGGAGAACGGGCCAGTTTTAGGAAGCAGCTACCGCTGCCGAGGAACGCCGCCGCCGGCCCAGAGCACCCGCTACCGGCTCCGGTTGGGTTTCCACACTCAGGGAAGACACAGACTCCTCTTCAGGGGATTGCACAAAAACCGCCACCGTGGGCTTGCCGGGCAATTGTTCTCGCAAGAAACGGCGCACCACCCGCTCCACTTCGCCCTTAAGGCCGGCCCAGTCGATGTCCAGGCTGCCCCGCTCCAGCGAGCGAGCAAATTGGGGCCACGCTTGCCGAAGGGTGTTCTCCAGAAGGGGTTTCAGGTCGGATCCCTTGAGTTGGTTCCCTTCCCCCGCCAAGCCAAAGGTTTGCACCTGCGGGGTGCAGAGCAACTGGCCACTGCCGTCCAGGCTGATCACCACCGTCACCATACCGTCTTTGGCGATCTGCTGCCGCTCCTGCATCATCTCATCCATCACCACTCCATCGTGGGAAGCGGCGATCATCTGTAGGCCAGAGGGGACGCGGCCTGTGATGGCAATGCGCTCCCGGTTCACCTCCACCACATCGCCATTGTCGATGATTACAATGTTTTCCCGCGGGATCCCCATGCTCATGGCGGTTTCGGCGTGCTTGACCAGCATGCGGTATTCCCCGTGGGTGGGAACGAAGAACTTGGGGCGGGTGAGGGCAATCATCAGCTTTTGGTCTTCCTGGCAGCCGTGGCCGGAAACGTGCAGGCCCTTGTCTTTGCCGTAAATGACATTGGCTCCCAGCTCCATTAGCTTGTCAATGACCCGCGAGACTGCGATGGTGTTGCCAGGGATCGGGTTGGCCGACCACACCACCGTGTCTCCTGGCTTGATTTGCAACTGCGGGTGCTCACCGTTGGCGATGCGGGTAAGAGCAGCCAGCGGTTCTCCCTGGGATCCGGTGGTGAGGATGATCACCCGGTCATCCGGCAGGCTGTTGATCACATGCATTGGCTGCAGCGTCTCGTCCTTGCAGCGGATGTAGCCCAAGCGCCGCGCATGAGCCACCACGTTTAGCATGGAGCGGCCCAGCAGAGACACCACCCGACCTTGCTGTTCGGCAATCTGCAGCACCAAGTTGAGACGATGCACCGAAGAAGCAAAGGTGGTGATGATCACCCGTCCCTTGGCTCCGGCAATGGCCTTGGTGAGACCCGGCACCACAGAGGCTTCGGAAGGGGTAAACCCCGGCACTTCCGCGTTGGTGGAGTCGCTGATCAGGCAGAGCACTCCCTTTTCTCCATGTTCGGCCAACCGCTGCAGGTCGAAGTACTCCCCATCCACCGGCGTGTGGTCGATCTTAAAGTCGCCGGTCTGAATAATGACGCCCACAGGCGTGTGCAGAGCCACCGTAAAGCTATCGGCAAACGAGTGGGTGTTGCGAATGAATTCGGCAAAAAAGTGCTTACTCAAGGGAACGATTTCGCGGGGGCCCACAGGACGCAGCTCTGTGCGGTTGAGCAGGCCCACTTCCCGCAATTTCTCTTCCAGCAGCGCCAGCGCCAATCTGGGGCCGTAGATGACCGGAATATCGAACTCCCGCAAGTGATACGGGATGCCACCGATGTGATCTTCGTGGCCGTGGGTAACCACCATCCCCCGCACTTTGTCGCGGTTTTGCTTGATGTAGGTCATGTCCGGCAGCACGATGTTAATGCCGTGCATGCTCTCATCGGGAAAAGCCAAACCGGCATCCAAAAGGATAATGTCGTCCTCGTAGCGGAAGGCCCATGTGTTTTTGCCGATCTCCCGTTCGCCGCCCAGCGGAATCATCTGAACGGAAGAGGTGGATTGTGGGATCACAGAACGAGAAGCAACTGAAGAACGTGGTGTTGGCATATGGGTTTAGATCCTCAACAGTAAAAAAACAAAAACAGAAATGGGCACAAGCTATCCCCGACAAAGTTGTGGGCGAAAGCCGCAACTCATCCATTTCCCAGGCCGGGGAAGAGCTTTTCAAGGAAAAAGCTACCTACCCACAGGTCAAACGCCACAAAAGAGCCCCTTGCAAACCCCTGAAAACCGTGGTCATGGCAGAAGCAAAGCCTAAAAATGCAATCATGAAACTTTCGTCGCCATTTGTTCGGATCCCTTCGATTCAGCCAGTAGGCCCATCTCTTCAAGCACCTGTCGCAAAACCTGCAGAGAACTGGGGTGTAGAGGCGCTAGGGGAAGGCGCGCCCGACCCACTCGCCAACCCTGCATCTCCAATGCGGCCTTAATCGGAACTGGGTTGGTCTCGATGAATAAAACCTTGAACAACGGAAACAGGCGCAGGTGGTGGGCCAAAGCTTGATCGTGTTGCCCTCTGATGTAGCTCTGGATCAGCTCCTGCAACTGCAACCCAACTAGGTGGCTGGCTACACTGACCACACCGCTGCCTCCCAAAGATAGGAGTGGCAACGTCAGAGAGTCATCCCCTGAATAGATGGCGAAACGCGAGGGAGTGAGTCGCCGAATTTCCGAAGCTACATCCATCATACCACTGGCTTCTTTGATGGCGACAACCGTTTCCAATTCTGCTAATTGGGCTACAGTCTCCGGCTGTAAACTGGCCCCTGTCCGACTGGGAATGTTGTAGAGCAAGATGGGCAGGTCACTGGCTTGAGCAATGGCTTTGAAGTGCTCATAAAGGCCGGCCTGGGTAGGCTTGTTGTAGTAGGGCACCACCTGTAAAGAGCCGTCTAAACCCAATTGAGCGGCCTTTTTTGTGGCTTCAATGGCCTCACGGGTGGAGTTGGATCCCGTCCCGGCGATCACCTTAGCCCGACCGGCTACGGCATCTCGCACCACGCGGAACAGCTCATACTCCTCTTGCCAGGTTAGGGTGGGAGATTCGCCTGTGGTGCCACAGACCACCAAGCCGTCACTGCCGTGGGTTGCCAAGTAATCGGCCAAACGAGCGGCCTCATCGTAGTTAAGCTCCCCCTCATCAGTAAAGGGGGTAACCATGGCCGTCAGCACTCGACCGAAGTTCACCGATTGCTTCTCCCCATCAACCACACCAATCCGACGATTAACCGGGCGACCCAGATGAGACCAGTTTGTTTTTCCATCATACCTGCCTTTGCGTTAGGGATCCCGCTTGCCTGCCCTGCCAAGGCCCAGTTTGTGCCTCACCCGGTTGCCACAGGCTGGATAAAAGGGAGATAACAAAGAAGACAGACCGTTTGAACACGGAATGTATAGCCATTTGCCAATCCTGCCCCTACCTTTGGGGGGAGCCGCCTTTCTACCGACACTTGAGGATCCCTATGGACGCCCTAACTGCCCTGAAAGAGCGCATTTCCGCCGACAAATTGGATCCCAGCCGCCGTTTATCGGAAGCGGAGATCCGAGAGCTGGTGGCTTATGCTACGGAAGCTCCTTCTTCCTTCAACATTCAGCACTGGCGGTTTGTTGCGGTCACCGACCCGGAAGACAAAGAGCGCCTCAAATCTCTGGCCTACAACCAACAGAAGGTGGCGGATGCATCGGTGGTGTTTATCATCCTGGGGGATCTGCGGGGGTATGAGAAACTGCCTGAAATTGTGCAAAGAAGCGTTGCTGCCGGGATCCTCTCGCCCGAAAAAGCGGAAGGCTGGGTGAACATGGCCCAGGCAACCTATCTGATACATTCACGCTGAACTCTCCTGAACATGGTTCAGGAAAGAAGCGATCGCATCCTGCCTATCTCTGAGCAGGAAGGCGGTATCCCGCAAAGCCCTGAGGAATACCCCCCGAGCGCTTTCCCCCTTCACTTCCCGGCAACCGTTGCGGTGGACTCAAGGATCAGGGGGAAACTTGGTCTACTATATCCCTCTCAATGACTTTTGCCAAACCGCCTAAAGCTCAGTAAATTCAGCAAAGTTCAGGGTTTTGGGGGTTAGAGGCATGCTCCACAATCCCACCTTGGCGCGGGATGAAGCGATTCGCTCTGGGGCGATGGCTGCCATGGCGCTGATGATCGCGGCTCAGGCCAAGGGTTTGGTGAGCGGGCCGATGATCAGCTTTGATCCGGAAGGGGTAAAGCGGGAGTTCGGCATTGCCGACCGCTACGTGCCGGTGATGCTGCTGGCGGTTGGATATGCGGCAGCGGGTAACCTGCCGCGCAAGCCTCGCTTGGGGGTGGATGAAGTTCTGGCCTTTGGGCGAGGGCGGGAGTTTTAGCCCTAGGCTCAGGTGGGATCCCTGTCGCCCTCTCCTGGGCTCCTACCGGCATCAAGCCTTGAGAAAATGAACCAGCTGTTGCAAGCGATCCCAAGCGGCACCCCTGGCGAGAATCTCGCGAGCTTGGGCGATCCCGGTTCTCCAATCAGGGGCCACTCCGGCCACCTGCAGGGCCAAAGCAGCATTCAAGGCCACCACATCCTGCTGGGCAGGCGTCCCGGATCCCTGGAGAACTTGGGTGAGGATGGCGGCATTTTCCGCCACATCCCCCCCCTTGAGAGCTTGGGTGGGTGCCAGGGTCAGCTCGTAATCTGCAGGGTTCAAGACTTCCGTCCGTACCAGCCCACCGGACAGGATGCCCAGATCGGTGGGTTGATCCAGACCGGCCTCGTCGAGGCCTTCGCGGCTGTGCAACACAATGGCCCCTTCCCGTCCCAACAGGCGCAGGGCCTCTGCCATTACCGGCACCAGCTCCTGGGCGTAAACCCCGATCACCTGGCGGTTGGGATAGAGGGGGTTGACCAAGGGCCCCAACAGGTTGAAAATGGTGCGAACCTTGAGGGCCCGCCGATAGGGGATCACCGCCCGCATGGCCGGGTGCCACTGGGGAGCAAACAAAAAGGTGATGCCCACTTCCGCCACAGCCGCCCGCACCCGCTCTGGCTCAGCCCCCAAGTTCACCCCCAGGGCCTCCAGCACATCCGCCGAGCCGACCTTGCCAGAGGCGGAACGGTTGCCATGTTTAACCACCGGGATCCCGGCTGCACTGACCACAAAGGCCACCGCCGTGGAAATGTTAAAAGTGCCGGCCCCATCGCCGCCGGTGCCACAGGTATCCACCAGGAGAGGCAAGTCCAGCGGGGATCCCAGCGAAGCCCGCTGTAGCACTCGTGCCATGCCGGCCAGTTCACCGGCGCTCACACCCTTGGCTTGCAGGGCCGCCAGAATCGCCCCCGACACCACATCTGGCACTTGGTTCTGGAGCCAACCGTTCATCAACTGTTCAGCTTGGGCTTCGCTGAGAGATTGCCGATCCAGCAACTGCCCCAAAAGCTGTGGCCAAAGGTCAGCCGTTTCCGTCATGGGTCGGGATCCTGGGTGTCAGCGGGTACTTATAGTAGCGTATCCCGCCTCTGGGTCACTTGCCTCGTGCAGGTCGGGCCATGCTGAGGGTTAGCTAATCCGCCCAGAAGCTCCGCCCTCCTTATTGCTACGCAACGCGACGCAACCACTTTAGCGGCGCGGAGCGCTATGCCTCAGCGTAAGGGTCGGGATGAAAGGCGGTCTTTGTTCTATAATCAACCTGGCTGTACAAAACGGCTTTGCCGGAATCTGGTACAGCTACGCGGTGGGACATTCCGTGTCTGCTCGCTGAGGGTTCTTGTGATAGCTCCCCGTTGAAGCGAGAAGCTCACACTCTTTCGCTTTAGCAGCGCGGAGTGCTTTGCGTCAGCATGAGTGCGGGAGTATGTCACCATAGTGGGTTTGACCTGAGCCGTTTCCGGCCCTAGCAGGGTGCGCTCCATTCTTCTCTTCCCTCCCGGAGGTTGTGATGAACCCTCCAACTAACCCAAGGGCTTGCAGCCCGCTTGCACGAGCGGGAGCCTTTGCCCCCATCCATGTTGTGGGCGGGGGGTTGGCGGGGACAGAAGCTGCTTGGCAAATTGCCCAGGCAGGGTTGCCTGTCATCCTTTCGGAGATGCGCCCCGTGCGTCAGAGCCCGGCCCATCACACCGATCAGTTGGGGGAGCTGGTGTGCAGCAACTCCTTTGGGGCTGCAGCCAGCGATCGGGCGGCAGGGCTACTCAAGGAAGAACTGCGACAACTGGGATCCCTGGTGATCGCGACGGCGGATTGCCATGCAGTGCCGGCAGGAGGGGCATTGGCAGTGGATCGGGCCCGCTTCAGCCAGGCTCTCACGGAAGCCATTCAAAACCATCCCCGCATCACCCTGCGTCGGGAGGAGGTGACGGAGATCCCGGAGGGCATTGCCGTCCTCTGTACCGGCCCTCTGACCAGCGATCCCCTGGCCAAGGCACTGCAAGCCTTTACGGGCCTGGAGTACCTGAGCTTTTTCGATGCTTCTAGCCCCATTGTTACCGGGGATTCGTTGAACCGAGCGGTGGTGTTTCAGGCTTCCCGCTACGACAAGGGGGAAGCAGCCTATCTCAACTGCCCCATGACGGAAGCGGAGTACGAACGGTTTTGGCGGGCGCTGGTGGAGGCAGAGCAGGCGCCCCTCAAGGATTTTGAACGGGAGGAGCGCAAGTTTTTCGAGGGCTGCTTGCCGATTGAAGAAATGGCGCGCCGGGGCAAAGACACCCTCTGTTTCGGCCCCTTGAAGCCGGTGGGGCTGGTGGATCCGCGCACGGGATCCCGTCCTTACGCGGTGGTGCAGTTGCGGCAAGAGGACAAAGCAGGGCAGCTGTGGAACTTGGTGGGCTTTCAAACCAACTTGAAATGGGGAGAACAGCAGCGGGTCTTTCGCCTCATCCCCGGCCTGGAACAGGCGGAGTTTGTCCGCTTTGGGGTGATGCACCGCAATACATTTTTGAATTCGCCCCAGCTTCTGTGGCCGACCTTGCAATTTCGTCGCCGACCCACGCTGTTTGCCGCCGGCCAGTTGGTGGGCACCGAGGGCTATGCCTGCGCGGTGGCAGGGGGATGGTTGGCCGGACAGAACGCCGCCCGCCTGGCTCTGGGGTTGCCCTTGATCACGCTGCCCCCCGAGACGATGATGGGATCCCTGTTTCAGTTCATCAGCAGCGCCGATCCCAGGCACTTTCAGCCGATGCCGGCCAATTTTGGGCTGTTGCCGGATTTGGAGGGGCGCAAGCTTCGCAACAAGCAGGAGCGCTATGGCCGTTACCGGGATCGGGCTTTGGCTGCTCTGAAAACGACTGGGTTGGTGCGCCAAGTGCAAACCGCCTAGGGGAGCTTGGAGCGTGTTCCCGACCATTGCGATCCAAGTCAAAGTCGAGATTGAGCGTTATCGTCATTTGAAACTAGATTGAGACACTTCCTAGGCGTTTCGCGACCGCCCCCAGCCCCTCTCCCGCTGGGGGAGGAGAGTCGGGAAGCAATGCCACAGAAATATTTAGAAATGTTTCATTCCTATGCCGCGGTAGCAGATCCCAAAACGAGCTGTCAAAAGCTGGGCAAACCTGTTGGCTACCTTCCCTCTTTCCGCTGCTCACAAGACAAAAGGGCGCGCATGGACTCCAACAGTTGGGGTGCCCTCTGGGTTAGGTCTTGATAGAGGCAAATTTGCTGTTGGCAGCGGGCCAGGTTATGGGCTTTGCGGCTGGGGTAGCGCTGGGGATCCCAATTCCAGTAGGCGTCTTCAAACCAATCCTGCAAAAAGCGCATCCCCAATTCCAGGGTAATCAGTTGGATCCCTTGGAGAAGGAGTTCCGGTTGTAGGGCGTGCAAGTTCCCGGTTTGGGCATAGCCCCGCAACCCGGCCAGGATCGCCTCTGGCTGAAGGGTATTTCCTCGTTTGCCCCAGGAGCGCAGGGCATCCCCCAATTCAACATAGAGATTGTGATACATAAAGGTGTCCAGATCCACCAGGCCCACAAATCGCCCCTGCTCATCGAACAAAAAGTTGTTGAACTTGAGATCGGCATGGATGATTTGAGTTGGGATCCCCGAGGGCAGCAGAAGATTGGGCACAGTTTCGATTAAAAACTGCCATTCTGCCTGCACTTCTGGGGCCGGCTCATACTGGCGTAGCTGTTGCCAAAGGTGAGCCGTATCGTGAAAATGCGGGATCTGGAAGCGAAAACGATAGTCCATCTGGGCCAAGAGTCGATGCAGGCGTCCAACGGCTGCCCCCGCCTCTTCCAGATAGCCCCAATTGGGAGGAGTTGGGTGACAGGATCCCGGCAGACAATCCATGACCCGCCACAGCCCTTCTGCCCAGGACAAGTGCAGGGATCCATCGCGAGCGCGGCGGAATTGGGGGACGGGGAAGCCGTGTTGTCTCAGCCATTGGCCGATGGCTTGACCATCTTCGGTGACAGCAGGATCAAATCGGGGGTGAAGGCGCTGGACGATGAAGGATCCCTCAGAGGTGTTGAGTTTCCAAGTTTGGTGAATGAGGCCCACTCGGATGGCTTCGGGTGGCTCTGGATCCCCCAGTTGAAAGTGCTGGACAAGGGGATCCAGCCAAGTCAGGTCAAGCATAGGCAAGGAAGAAATCTATTCAAGCTTGGGGTGCTGGGTCGATCTTTTCGTTTTCAGAGCTGCCTCAAACCGCTTACCACAGCGGCGGCCTTTGAGGCTTACAGTTCAAGTTCTATTGAAGTGGCTTCATGTTGACGATTTTACCGTCCTCGATAAACAGGGCAAGTTGTTTGGGAGGGTGCAGCTTGTTATGCAACCACAGCCTTTTTGCGGCTCACCCGAACGGGACTTGTCGCCAGAACTCACTGCCCAATTGGCCGAGAACTCAGGTGTCGTTGTGGCAAACCCGCGAAAGAGCCCCATTTGCTACCTTAATGAAGGTTGCTGGCCGGACAACCGTTAGGTTCCCTCATCACCCCATGGATACCCGCCTAATCAACATTGGCTTTGGCAACATCGTCGCCGCTGGGCGTGTGGTCGCCATTGTCAGTCCCGAGTCAGCTCCCATCAAACGCATCATCAGCGATGCCCGCGAGAGGGGCCAGTTGATAGATGCCACCTATGGTCGTCGTACCCGCGCTGTCATCATCACCGATTCCGGGCACGTCATCCTCTCCGCCATCCAACCCGAAACCGTTGCCAACCGCTTCCTCACGGCCAAGCCCGGTTTGCCAGACGAAACCGAGTGAAAGCCCATCGCTGTGAGCCGTTTGAGAAACCAGAAGTGAGATATCCTAAAACAAACCCAAACAAGTCAATTGCCCAGCCATCTTGCGTCGGTCTCTGTCTATGCCAACCTCTCCTACCCCGGTTTCCTCTGAGTGTACGCAGCAGCAGGGATCCCTTCCGGCTCCTACCCCGCGCGGTCGCTTGGTGGTTTTGACAGGGCCCAGCGGAGTGGGTAAGGGTACGCTGGTCAACCAGTTGCGCCAGCGCCACCCCGAGCTGTATCTCTCGGTTTCGGTCACCACCCGCCCCCCCCGCCCCAGCGAACAGGAAGGTGTCAACTACTACTTTCGCAGCCGGGAGGAATTTCTCAACTTGATTGAAGCCAACGAGCTGTTGGAATGGGCACAGTATGCGGGCAACTTTTACGGCACTCCCCGCGAGATCGTGTTCCAAAAACTTAACCAGGGTCAGGATGTGCTGCTGGAAATTGAGCTGGCGGGGGCCCGTCAGGTGAGGCAGCAGTACCCAGATGCCATTCGCATCTTTCTTTGTCCACCTTCTCTGGAAGAGCTGGAACGTCGCATCCGCGAGCGCGGACAAGACTCAGAGGCCAGCATCGAGCGCCGCCTGGAGCAGGCCCGCAAGGAATTGGATGCCCAAGACGAATTTGACTACGTGATTGTCAACGACAACCTGGAGCAAGCGCTGCAGGAGCTGGAAGCCCTGCTCTATCCCCCCTCTCCCTCTTCAAAGGAGCAGCAGCCCTAGCTTCTCCAGCCCCTTCCCGGAGCGCTGGTGTCGGTGGTGCAGTGGCTCCAGATTGGGCCTAGGGTTAACTTTCGGTTAAGAAAAAAGCTGCTGGGGAGGGTAGTTTGGCTTTACCAAAAAACTGGGTCTGAAGCCCCGCCCTAAGGCCTACGGCCCGCTGACGCGACCAGGGCGGCTTTTATCTTGCTAGACCTTTGATAAAGTAGGCTCATGCGCGTCCTCGAAGCCAAGCTCCTCAACGGCACAGCCCAGCAGTACCAAGCCCTGGATGAGGCCATTCGGACTGCCCAGTTCGTGCGCAACAAGTGCCTGCGCCACTGGATGGATCATCAGGGGGTGAACAGGGCCACGTTGTACTCCCTCTGCAAGGACTTGGCCAGAGA
Organism: Thermostichus sp. MS-CIW-26; assembly: GCF_054059115.1. Taxonomy (NCBI): domain Bacteria; kingdom Bacillati; phylum Cyanobacteriota; class Cyanophyceae; order Thermostichales; family Thermostichaceae; genus Thermostichus; species Thermostichus sp. MS-CIW-26. The sequence continues at coordinate 27,065 of NZ_JBSSBV010000019.1, read as the reverse complement.
GTTCCCCTTCGCCCAGAAGCTGAACTCCTCTGCCCGGCAAGCCAGTGCGGAGCGAGCCTGGTTTGCCATCTCCAACTTCTACCGCCGCTGCAAGGAGAAAGCAGCCCGGAAGGGCTATCCCAAGTTCCAGAAACGGTGTCGCTCCGTGGAGTACAAAATCTCCGGCTGGAAGCTCTCCCAAGATGGAATGTCCATCACCTTCACGGACAGCTTCCAGGCAGGCACCTTTGCCCTGTACTGCAACGGCGAGGCGCGGCGGGACATCCTCACTCTGAAAATCAATCGGGTGCGGGTAGTGCGGAGAGCCGATGGCTACTACGCCCAGTTCTGCCTGGACGTGGAGCGTCGGGAGAAGGTGGGCTACACCGGCGAGGCGGTGGGGCTGGATGTGGGCTTGATGCACTTCTACACCGACAGCCACGGCCACAAGGTAGAGTGCCCCCAGTTTTTGCGTCGTGCCGAAAGGAGGTTAAAGCGAGAGCAACGCAGGTTAAGTCGGAAGTTAAGGACTCCGTCCCGCTTACGCGAACGGAGAGGGGCCAAACCCCAATCCAAGAACTACCACCAGCAGAGGAAGCGACTAGGCAAGGTACACCTGAAGGTTCAACGCCAGCGTAGAGACTGGGCTGTGAAGTTGGCCCGGTGCGTGGTGCTCGCCTACGGCGGCGCGGAGCGCTTTGTCGTGGTGTACGAGGACTTGCAGGTGCGGAACTTGGTGCGGAATCACCACTTGGCCAAGTCGCTCGCGTAAGCGGTGCGGAGCACTATTCACGATGCCGGGTGGAGTTTATTCACCGGGTGGCTGGACTCCTACGGGAAGGTCTTCAACAAGGTGGTGGTGGCCGTGCCGCCCCAGTACACCAGTCAGGACTGTTCTCGGTGTGGCCACCGGGTGAAGAAGACGCTGTCCAGTCGCACCCATCAATGCCCGCAGTGTGGGGTGGTACTTTGCCGGGATGAGAATGCGGCCATCAACATCCTGCGCAAAGGGTTGGAGTTGTTGGGTGAGGAGTGGAACAACGGTACCTTTGGGCAAAAGGGAACCGCCCCGAAAGGGGGAACGCCTGGGGAGAAAGGCCTACGGCCCGCTGCCGCGATGAGCACCGCTGCTGTGGAGGGGCAACCTGACACGGTAAGTGCTGTCGCAGAACCAGGAACCAGAATCCCCTGCCTTTAGGCAGGGGAGTATGTCAATTGTGAGATAATGGTAAAGCTGCGCTTTCTGTGCAGCCTCTGGTTCTAATCAGTTCTATCTGGCCAATTAGGGGATAGTATGCTGCACACACTATCTGGCCAATTAGGGGATAGGTCTCCAGCTCTGATCGGGATCCACTGTATCCTGGAGCTTTACGACTGCCCGGCCAAACTTTTGGATGATGCCTCTCTGGTGCAACAGGCTTTGCGAGAGGCAGCCAGACGCTCCAACTCCACCTTTTTGGGAGAGCTGTGCCATCCATTTGAGCCGCAGGGGATTACAGCCCTCGCTCTTTTGGGGGAATCCCACATCTCCATTCACACCTGGCCCGAAGCGGGCTACGCGGCGGTGGATGTGTTCACCTGTGGTCGCCACACCCGACCGGAAGCGGCCTGTGAATATCTGATCGACGTGTTTCAAGCGCGACGATATTCCCTGCGCAAGGTGCCCCGCCGCACCGCGCAACCGACACTCCTGGAAGAGGCCCCAGACTCAGCTGAGGTGCTCACCTGTGAAGCGAGCCGACGAAGGCGCTGAGATCTTCGCCAATCGCAGCTTTTTCCAAACTGTCATGGGGGCCATCTGTAGGCTGGGTGGGATCCGATTCACCCCAGAGGTCAGTCTATGTTGCTGGAAAAAGCTGTAGCGAGGTGCTTATGAGCAGCCCGAGAAGTTTCTTCTGGGTTCAGGAGTACTTTACCCCTTGGGACTACACCGCCCGTGCCGTCACGCGCATCTTGGCCTACCGAAAAACCCCTTTCCAGGAGATGCTGATCGCCGAGACGGGGGCCTTCGGCAAGGGTCTGATGCTGGATGGGCATTGGCAATCCACTACCGTGGATGAGTTTCTGTACCACGAGGCTTTGGTTCATCCGGCTATGGTGCAGGTTGTCCAAGCGGGCGGGATCCCCCGGCGGGTACTGGTGTTGGGGGGGGCAGAAGGGGCAACGCTGCGGGAGGTGCTGCGTTGGCGCTCGGTGGAGCAGGTGGTGATGGTGGACATCGATGGGGAGGTGGTGGCAGCCTGCCGAGAGCACCTGCCGGAAATGCACCAGGGATCCTTTGAAGATCCGCGGGTGGAGGTGGTGATTGCCGATGCCTTGGATTTTCTCCAGGAAACAGGCCCCATTTGGGATGTGATCCTTTCCGATCTTTCCGATCCCATTGAGTCCGGCCCTGCCTACCGCCTCTTCACCCAGGAGTTTTTCCGCCAGATCCGCTCCAAGTTGCAGCCAGATGGGGCTTTCACCATCCAAGCCGGGCCGACGGGGCCGGTTGAGCTTCATCAACACACCCGCATTGTTCGCACCCTGAAAACGGTGTTTGCCGCCGTGCAGCCCTACGCCATCTATGCCCCCACCTACGGTGGCCCACTGGGTTTTGCCCTGGCAGCTCAGGATCCCATCTCCCCCAGGCCAGAACCGGAGCAGATCGACCAGATTCTGAGCCAACAGTTGGATCCCGAGCGAGGGGCACTGCAATTCATCGATGGCATCACCCTTCTGGGCCTCTACCAAGTCCCAGCTCACCTGCGCCGCGCCATTGCCGCCGAGACCACGGTTTATACCCTGGACAACCCGCCTCGCATCGAATAAGGGGCTATCCAGCACCCCGAAGGGATCCCAGGAGAGTTTGTCTTTGGTGCCATAACTTGGTAGATTCGTCTGCAGCCGAATTTTGCTTCCCTAATGAGAGTCTTGGTTATTGGTGGTGACGGATACTGTGGCTGGGCGACGGCCCTATACCTATCCAACAGGGGTTATGAGGTGGCCATTCTCGATTCCTACGTCCGCCGCCTCTGGGATCTGCAACTGGGGGTTTCTACCCTGACCCCAATTGCCCAGCTAGAGCAACGGGTGGATTGCTGGAAGGGGCTAACCGGCAAGGACATTCCCATCTTTGTCTGCGACGTTACCAACTACGAAGCCCTGATCTCCTGCATGCGCCGCTTCCCGCCGGAGGCCATTGTTCACTTTGGCGAGCAGCGCTCTGCCCCTTACTCGATGATCAGCCGCGAGCATGCGGTGATGACCCAGGTGAACAACGTGGTGGGCACCTTGAACATCCTCTACGCCATCAAGGAGGAATTTCCCGATTGCCACCTGGTGAAGCTGGGCACCATGGGCGAGTACGGCACCCCCAACATCGACATTGAGGAGGGGTACATCACCATCGAGCACAATGGCCGCAAGGATACCCTGCCCTACCCCAAGCAGCCGGGATCCATGTATCACCTCTCCAAAGTACACGACAGCCACAACATCCACTTCGCCTGCCGCGTCTGGGGCCTGCGGGCCACCGACCTCAACCAAGGGGTGGTATACGGCGTGCTCACAGAAGAAACCGGCATGGACGAGGTGCTGATCAACCGTCTCGATTACGATGGCGTATTCGGCACAGCTCTGAACCGCTTCTGCATTCAAGCGGCCGTGGGCCATCCGCTGACAGTGTATGGCAAGGGCGGCCAGACCCGCGGTTTCCTGGATATCCGCGACACGGTGCGCTGCGTGGAGCTGGCCATTGCTCACCCTGCCGAGCCGGGCCAATTCCGGGTGATGAACCAGTTCACAGAGCAATTTAGTGTTGAGCAACTGGCGTTGCTGGTGCAAAAGGCGGGAGCCACCATGGGCCTGAAGGTGGAAATCAACCACCTGGAGAACCCCCGCGTCGAGCTGGAAGAGCACTACTACAACGCCAAAAACACCAAGCTCCTAGACCTGGGCCTCCAGCCCCACTATCTGTCCGATTCCCTCTTGGATTCGCTGCTCAACTTTGCTCTCAAGTACAAGGATCGGGTGGATGTGCGGCAGATTTTACCCAAGGTGAAGTGGAAAGGTTAACTCTCCAGGCAAGCTTGGGCCAGGCTCAGCCAGCCGCGCGCCAGGTTGTCCAGGTTATAGCCGCCTTCCAAGCCGAAGAGGGTTTTGCGGGTCACCTGCTCCAGGCAAAGGCGGGCCATGCGGCCAAAGGCTTCCGGCTCTAGCTGCATACCGGCCAGGGGATCCCCTTTGGCACAGTCGAAGCCGGCGCTCACCAGCAGCAAATCCGGCTGGAACGCTTGCAAGAACGGCAAGATCTTCTCGTCGAGGGCCTTTTTGTAGGCCAACCAATCCGAGCCGGCAGGCAAAGGCACGTTGCAGAGGTTGCCGTGGATCCCGGTTTCGCGAGCGGAGCCGGTGCCGGGGTAGAGGGGAAACTGATGGATGGAGGCATAGGCCAGTTGGGGATAGCGCTCCACCACCGCCTGCGTGCCGTTGCCGTGGTGAACATCCCAATCGAAAATCGCCACCCGCTTTACCCCCGGCTGATCCAGCGCCCACAGCGCCGCAATGGCCGCGTTGCTGAAGAGGCAAAATCCCATTGCCCGTTCTGGCTCTGCGTGATGCCCAGGTGGACGGCACAGCACCAGCGCTGGCTGAGCGGTGGTCAAAACCGAGGCAGAGCCGGCCACCCAAGCCCCCACAGCCAGGCGCGCCGCTTCAAAACTTCTCTCCGAGAGAGCAGTGTCGGCATCGATGCGTCCCCCACCTGCTGTTGCCAACTCAGCCACCTGTTGGATGTGCCGACGCGAGTGTACTCGCTCCAGCTCTGCTAGCTCCGCCAAGGGGGGATCCCGCCATTCCAACTGGTTGGCAAAAGGGGCACCACGCAGCGCCTTAACAATGGACTGCAAGCGAGCCGGACGCTCGGGGTGAAATGGCCCAGTATCGTGGCTGAGGAAAATATCGGAATAGTAAACAGGCAACATGGGCAGAGGCAACAAGCTAAGGCAACGCCTTTGCAGTGTAGCTTAAGCTCGCCCCCTCTATCCGTAGAAGACCTCTGACATGGATCCCGCATAGGGGTCAAGGCCAAAAGAGGCTTGTTGGAGTTTTTGATTGACCACATCCCGCACTACCGACCGCAGCAATTCCAGCTCAGAGGAATTGAGTTGATCGCGGCTGGGACACTCATCGGCAGCCAGCCACATGTAGATGGCGGGGACCCGGTTTAGGATCTGCTGCATCATCGCTTCCCGCTCCCTAGCGTCATAAAACACCTGTTGATGGGGGTGCTCAGTGGAGAGGATAGTTTCCAGTTCTCCCAATGCCAGGTACTCGACGATATTAACCAACATCTTTTCCATGATGAATGTCCCTCCTAAAAATCCCTGTCGCTCTTAAAAACAGACATTAAACAAAAAACGCTGCTTCCCCATCTTCCTCCGCTGCTTTTGGCACCGGATTTTGCCTACAGGCCGACCATTTAAGCCGGTTGCAGTTAAGTCTGCCGTCGGGAAGAAGTTGCGGTTTCGTTCGTAAGATCCTCTTGTGCAGCCAATCCTTGCCTCCTCTATTCGCCTCGTTTGCCTTTCCACTTGCCGCTGAAAGCAGCCAATAGGAGCCATCAGCAGCTGGAAAATCTTTTTGCTGGTATTCAGTACCAACGAAGAATTATCAGCGTTCAAGAGAAACAAGGTAGAGCGTTTAACAAAGACTATAGAAACTCGACTGCAAAAGGCAGGAAGATCTTACTCAGCTATTTGTCATTCACTACCCTAACACGTGACTGTGTAAGAAATTGCGGGAATATTAAGAAACTTACATATTTCTTGACAATTGACTAAAACTTCTGTCTGTCAAGGAGTCCCTGGAAGGCAGTTAAAGAGTTGTAAAGAGCAACTCTTCCCTTGGCTCCAAGCTCTGAAGAACTGCCAAATCCAGGGATCCAAAACAAATAGATTTAGCCTGCTATGGGCAGATCGACTCGCTGAGCCTGGATCCAGAAAGACTCTAGGTCATAGTAGTCCCTTTCCTGTTGCATAATCACATGGACAATGAGATCGGCATAGTCGATCAGTATCCAAGAGGCCGATTCCTGCCCTTCGATGCGGCGCGGAGTTTGTTTCCACTCGTCCCAAACCTTTTCCTCAATTGCTCGGGCAATGGCGCGGACTTGCGTAAGCGAGTATCCGCTGACCAGAAGAAAGTAATCTGCCAAAGTGGAGACTTGGGATACATCCAGCAGAACGATATCGCCACCTTTTTTCTCTTCTGCCGCGCGAGCTGCACTCAGCGCCATGCAATAGATGGGATCCCCAGCAGGGGCAGGCATGAGATGTAGCAACTAAAACCCTCCTGAAACGACTGAGTTAACCTAGGACACCGCTTTTTCTAAAGGATGTAACAAAAAATGATTCCGAGTCATGAGTGTGCGCGGATGAACCACCTGATTCCGGTCTAGCAAAAATTTTAGGCTCAAGTCACATACTCCCACTACGGTTTTAGACAAATCTACAAAAGCCATCTGCCGCAACCGCTCCAATTCTGGGCTGTTGCCCCGATTCGGCTCCAGGGCATCGGCCACGAAAACCACGCAACTGAGCGGATCCATGCCGGGCTGCCCTAGCGTGTGGTTGGCAATGGCCGCCAAAATCTCCGGATCCTGTACCTGAAACTGCTCCCGCGCCACCAGGGATCCCACCTCAGCATGCAGGATGTGAGGTTCGGCCCGCTCAATTTCATCCAGCTCCCGTTCCTGAGCCACCCTTTGCAACAGTTGCTCCGGCGGGAAAGCCTTGGCCAAGTCGTGCATCAGCCCTGCCCAAGCAGCTTTCTGCTCATCCAGCCCGTAGTGGGCCGCCAGCTGTCGGGCCATCCCCTCTACCCCCAAGATATGGCGGAGGCGAGGAGGAGACACCCGCTCCTGTAGCCAGGCCAACACCTCTCCCCGCCCCAGTTGAGTGCCCATCGCCCTAGTCATTCTGCAGCTTCAGCACAGCCATAAACGCTTCTTGGGGCACATCCACTGTTCCCACCGCCTTCATGCGTTTTTTCCCCTCTTTTTGTTTTTCCAAAAGCTTGCGTTTGCGGGTCACATCTCCTCCGTAGCATTTGGCCAAGACGTTTTTGCGCAGGGCTGGTATGGTTTCACGAGCAATCACTTTAGAGCCAATTGCCGCCTGAATGGGCACTTCAAATTGATGGCGTGGGATCAGCTCTCGTAACTTGGCAACTAGGGAACGGCCTACATAAAAAGCTTTGTCCCGATGCACAATCGTGGATAGAGAATCCACCACATCGCCGTTGATCAAAATGTCCAAACGTACCAAATCATCGGCGCGGTAGCCAATCATTTGATAATCCATACTGGCATAGCCACGGGTGCGCGATTTCAACTGGTCGAAAAAGTCGGTGACCACTTCCGCCAGGGGCAGCTCGTACACCAGCGTAGTCCGACCCTGCGCCAAATATTTCATATCTTTAAAGGTGCCGCGTTTGGTCTCACACAGCTCCATCACGGTACCGACAAATTCCTCAGGAAGAATCACCTCTACCCTGACAATCGGCTCCTCGATGCTGGTGCGCTCGTTGGGGGGAGGCAGCTTGCTGGGATTGTCCACCCGAATCACAGAGCCGTTGTTGAGGGTTACTTGGTACACCACCGTCGGAGCTGTGATCACCAGATCGAGATTGTACTCCCGCTCTAGGCGTTCCTGCACCACCTCCATGTGCAGCAGGCCCAGAAAACCACAGCGGAAGCCGAAGCCCATGGCGCTGGAAATTTCTGGCTCAAAGTACAGGGCAGCATCGTTGAGCTTGAGCTTTTCCAGAGCTTCTTTGAGTTCGGCGTACTGGTCGGAGCTGCTGGGGAACAGGCCACAAAACACCATCGGCTTGGCTTCTTTGTAGCCGGGCAGGGGCTCAGGAGCTTTGCGATTCACCAGGGTGATGGTGTCCCCAACCCGGGCGTGTTCCACGCTCTTGATGGCGGCGGCCATGTAGCCCACCTCGCCCGCATGTAGGGCATCCACCGGCTCTTGGTTGGGACGCATCACCCCCAGCTCGGTAATCTCGTATTCTCGGCCAGAGGCCATAAAGCAGATCTTGTCCCCCGTCTTCACCTCCCCATCCATGATGCGCACATAGACGATCACGCCGCGATAGGCGTCGTAGTAGCTATCGAAAATCAAGGCCCGCAGGGGCTCCGCCACCGTATCCCGTGGGGGCGGCACCCGCTGCACAACGGCCTCCAGAATCTCTTGAATGCCAATACCCACCTTGGCAGAGGCGAGGATTGCCCCGCTGCAATCGAGGCCGATCACCTGCTCAATCTCCGCAATCACCCGCTCCGGCTCGGCCCCCGGCAGGTCGATTTTGTTGATCACCGGAATAATTTCCAGGTTGTTCTCCAGGGCCAGGTAGACGTTGGCCAGGGTTTGGGCCTCCACCCCTTGAGAGGCATCCACCACCAGCAACGCCCCTTCACAGGCGGCCAGGGAGCGGGAGACTTCGTAGGTGAAGTCCACATGCCCCGGCGTGTCGATCAGGTTCAAAACATAGTCTTGGCCGTCTTGGGCACGGTAGTTCATGCGGGCCGCTTGCAGCTTGATGGTAATGCCCCGTTCCCGCTCCAGTTCCATGCTGTCCAGCAGTTGTGGCCTCATCTCGCGGGCTGAAACGGTGCCCGTTTCCTGCAGGAGGCGATCGGCGAGGGTGGATTTGCCGTGGTCGATGTGGGCGATGATGGAAAAGTTGCGAATACGGGAGACAGGAACGCCGGTCATAAAAACCTGATCAGGGCAAAGATTTTTTACAATGCTAGCCTCTCTGCTCCCCTGCCTGAACTAAGGTTGCCCAGAAGTTGGCTGCCAAGGGGAGAAGACACAGCCCTTCTGCCGGACACCAGAGCACCCTACTGGAATTGGCCGGGACAGCTCCTTTCCGGCAGCGCTGACTAGAGCCGGTACAACAGACGTGCCGCTTGTGTGGCAGGGATGGGATCCGTGAAGATGGAAAAAGCCAGAACGAACTCGGGCGGTGTTGTCGCCAGCTCGCCAGGAGGCTATGGGTCTGACCCGACGGCAGAGGAAGCAGTCCAGAACCCTGCCCAAAGCACTACTTGTCTAACTTCTCAATGTAGGGGCGAATGTCATTGAGGTCGATGTAGCGGTCGGTGGCGTTGCGCAGCTCGCGGGCGATCATCCCTTCGGTGGAGACAACTGTAATCAGCGTGTTTTTGGAACGCAACAGCTCGACGGCCCGCTCAAAATCTCCATCGCCGCTAAATAGAATGATCCTATCGTACTGGCCAACGGTGTTGAACATATCGATTACTATTTCGATATCCAGATTTGCTTTTTGGGAGTACCGACCGGAGTCTTCATCTCGATATTCTTTGAGGATCTTGGTGCGCACAGTGAAGCCCATGCTGATCAGAGCGTCTCGAAAGGCCCTCTGATCATGGGGATCCTTGATGCCGGTGTACCAAAATGCGTTGACCAATTCAACATTTGGCTGTGATCTAACAAAATAATCCAACACCCGGCGTGGGTCAAAAAACCAGCCATTTTTCTGTTGAGCATAAAACATATTATTGCCATCAATAAAGATGGAAACCCGAGTGACGGGATGATGGTAAAACATAAAGCTTTTCCGAAAAAGTAAGGTGAACTGGTCAGAAAAAGAGGATGAAAACGAGGTCACTGACTTTCCACAAGAGCCATTTGGGCAGCCAGCACCTTGCTGACACCAATCTCTTATCATAGCCAAAGGTGGGATCCCTTTCTCAAGAATTAACTCTGGGGAGAGGCACCCCTGTAAACCAAAGCGGGTTCCGGTTGCCGCAGGGCATAGCTGGATCCCGGTCGATCGGCTTGGCTAACGTACAGCTCCGCCAATTGTCGAGCCAGGTTACGGATGCGCCCAATGTAGAGGGTGCGCTCGGCTACAGCAATGACACCACGAGCGTCGAGCAGGTTAAAGGTGTGGGAGCACTTGAGCACATAGTCGTAGGCGGGCAGGAGCAGAGACACGGCCAACCGATCCGGCAACACCTGTTTCTGCAGTTTCTGTTGGGTGGTTTCGATCAAACGCTTGGCCTCGGCTTCGTAGAGCCGGAACAATTCCAGTAGCATCTCCGGATCGGAATACTCGAAGTTGTAATAAGATTGCTCGACCTCATTTTGGAAATAGATTTGTCCATAGGTAATCCGTCCCAGAGAAGGATGCTCATTCCAGCAGAGATCGAAAACCGAATCCACCCCCTGCAGATACATGGCCAGGCGCTCTAGCCCATAGGTAATTTCTACAGAAACCGGGCGACAATCTTGTCCGCCCACCTGCTGAAAGTAGGTGAACTGGGTTACTTCCATGCCGTCCAGCCACACTTCCCAGCCCACGCCCCAAGCCCCCAAGGTGGGAGATTCCCAGTCATCTTCCACAAAGCGAACATCGTGTTCTGCCGGGTTCACGCCCAAAGCTTGCAGGCTATTTAGGTACACATCTTGAATGTCATCGGGGGAGGGCTTGATCAACACTTGGTATTGAAAATAGTGCTGCAGGCGATTGGGGTTTTGACCGTAGCGTCCATCGGTGGGGCGGCGACAGGGTTCGACATAGGCCACTCGCCAGGGATCCGGCCCCAAGGCGCGCAAAAACGTGTGGGGGCTCATGGTGCCGGCGCCTTTTTCCAGGTCGTAGGGTTGTAGGATCAAGCAGCCCTGCTCCCCCCAAAACTGTTGCAGGCGAAAGATCAAGTCTTGAAAGGTGTGGGCTGACATGGCAGGGGTTGGGCAGAGATGGATTAACCCCTATCCTACCAATCTCCTCTTCTCAGTCGAGCAGCTCTTCCCGATCAGCTGGATCCGAGTAGTCCCACTCGATGGGGGGCATTTGGTCGAAGGCTTGTTTGAGGGCGCTCTCCCACAGTTTGCGCATCTTGGCCAGGTAGGGATCCCCGGTGCGCAGGCGCAGACGGTGGGTGACCTTGAACTGATCCGCTTGCACCATCACCAAATCGATGGGGGGGCCGACGGAGATGTTGGATTTCATGGTGGAGTCGATGGAGAGGAGAGCGCATTTGGCCGCATCTGCTAGCGAGGTTTCGTAGGAGAGGGTGCGATCCAAGATTGGCTTGCCGTATTTGGTTTCCCCCACCTGCAAAAAAGGGGTTTCCGGGGTGGCCTGGATGCAGTTGCCCTGGCTGTAGATCAAAAAGAGGGCCGGCTCCTCGCCTCGGATCTGTCCCCCCAACAACAGGCTGCACTGGGCGTCGATACCGTCCTTTTCCAGCCAGGGTCGGTCTTGCTCCTGGATGTAACGAATTTTGGATCCCAGGTAGCGGGCCACGTCGTAGAGATGGGGGAAGGTGTGGAGATTGGAACTTTCCGGTTGGCGCAGATCCCGCTGCACTTCGGTCAAAACGCCCTGGGTGATGGACAGGTTGCCGGAGGTGCAGATCAAGATCACCCGCTCTTCGGGCACGGAAAAATCGAACAGCTTTTGGTAGGTGGAGACGTAGTCCACCCCGGCGTTGGTGCGGGAATCTGCCGCCATCACCAAGCCAAAGCGGGTGATGATGCCAAGGCAGTAGGTCATGCGAACGATGCGGCTCGGCTCTCTGATGGTAGAGGCGATTGTAGAGGTTCAGGAGAAAGCAAATCCGATTTTGTGGCGGATTTCCTCTCGCAGGCGGGCGGTAATCGAGGCTTCGTCCAAATCGGCCAAAATCTGGGCTATGGCGGCTTTGGGCCCCTCTGGCCCCCAACTGGCTCCCTGGGCCAGGTAGCGGCGGGCGGACTCGCCGATGGCATAGCAGGAAAACCCGGCCAACACCGCCTGCGTCAGGGCCACGGAACCGTAGGCTCCCAGAGAGAATCCCCCCAGCAAGGTTTTCAGGGATCCCAGGCCCAACAGCGCCACCCACTCGCCGGCGCCCAGGCTGAGCATGCTGAGGATGATCTTCTGCAGCAGTTGTGTGGCTCCTGCAGTGCTCATGGGCCAGCCGTACAGGCGGGCCAGGCGCAGGATCAGGGTGACATCGATGGCCAGCCCTCCCAAGGTATCGAGCAGGGTGATGGGGTTGAGGGCAACCGCCAGCGCTTTGGTGCGGGCGGCTGAGGCGATGAGGTCTTGGGCTTGCTGGGCACGGGTTTGCAGCTTGCGCTCAATTACCTGCTGGTTAACCCGATCGGCAAACAGGAGGGCATTCAAGGCCAGCAGCGAACGCCCCTCCCGATGCAGGACTTCCAGGATTTTCAGGCGCAGCTCGTCCACCTGCGGGGATCCCACTTCCATCTGGGCAGCAAAGCTCCCATCCGGCCTTTGCACCAGGCGGGGTACGCGAGGGGAGGCCGCCACCATGACGATCTCGTTGGGAGAAAGGAGCTGCCGCACCCGTTCGTTGCGGATCTTGTCGTAGATGGCCTGGCGATCTGCCTCTGGGTACTGGTCGATCTTGTTGAACACCAGCAGCATAGGCTTGCCCGCCTCCCGCAGGGTGGCCAGAGCCTCAAACTCCACCCGCGTCAGATCCCCGCAGACGACAAACAGGATCAAATCCGCCCGCTGCGCCACTTCTCGGGCCAGCCGCGCCCGCTCTTCGCCGTCTACTTCATCCAGGCCGGGAGTGTCGATCAGCTCCAGACGGGATCCCTGCCAATGGGCGACCTGTACCGACTGCACCGAGGAAGGGGGGAGGCGGGATCCCTGCAGGGATGTGCCAGAGAAGGAGGACTGGGGGCGGGTTTCCCAGCTGATGTTCCAAGTTGCCGCTTGCTGGGTACGGGTGATGCCATGGGTGGGCCCCGTCTCAAAGACTGGCTCGCCCAGCAGGGCATTGAGCAGGGAAGACTTGCCTCGCCCCACCAGACCAAAGGCGGCGATGTGGATGACCTCGGTTTCCAGCTTGTCCAAGAGCGCTTGCAAGCTCTCCAACTCCCCTTCTAAGCCCGCGACCTCTTGGGGGCGCAGATCCAGTTGGGCCACCCACTGGCGCAGGCTGCGCTTGGCTTGTTGGTAGTTGAGGTCATCTTGTAGGGTGTTGCGGCGAGCCATAGCCGTAGCGCTCAATAGCGGTAGGAAGCAGCCCTTAAAAGACTCCACTTTGCTCTCGGGATCGGCAGGCTTCCCCACCGGACAGAGAGCTTCTCATCGGACAATACAAGGGACAATACAAGACGATCATAAGAGGAAGGGAAGAGTTAAGCTCAAAGCAAGGCGGCCTCAGCCGCCGGGATCCGCAACTCAAAAATCCGATATCCAAAACTTGGCAAGAGGAGGTTTTCCATGCCCAGGGCCATCTGGAATGGGGTGGTGGTGGCGGAGACAGACCGCTACGAAACCGTAGAAGGCAACATCTATTTTCCGCCGGAATCTCTGCGCCGGGAATACTTCCAGCCCAGCTCTACCCACACCACCTGCCCCTGGAAGGGGGAGGCCAGCTACTACACCCTCGTGGTCAACGGCCAGGAGAACAAAGATGCCGCCTGGTACTACCCGGATCCCAAACCCGCTGCGGCCAACATCCGGGGCTATGTGGCCTTCTGGAAGGGTGTCAAGGTGGAGCCCTAGCCGGAGCCGAGTTTGTCAACTGGGTATGATGGGAAAAGTGGGTTGGAGAGGCGATGCCATGCTGACCGATGGCCGGATCCTGTTTGGCGCGGCCCGGTGGGCGAGAAAGCTGGGCCTGGCCGGATTGAGCTTGGTGCTGTTGGGCTGCAGCCCCGCAGGTTTTCGCACCCCGCGTCCCAGCCTGACCAACAGTGGCCTCAACAGCATCTTCCCCGATGGGGAGCCTGCTTTCAACGGAGATGGCCGCTACCTGGTGTTTTCCTCGGCCCGCAGCGGCAGCCAGGATATTTTTCTCTACGACACGGTGGAACGTCGCTTGGTGGATCTGCCCGGCCTCAACTCCAGCGACGTGGCGGCCACCTCGCCCGACATCAGCGCCGATGGTCGCTACATCGTCTATGTCTCCAATGCTCTGGGCAAGTCTGAGATTTTTCTCTACGACCGCGAAACCCGCAGGATAGAAAACATCAGCAGCCGGGTGCCAGGAGATGTGCGCAACCCCACCATCAGCGGCGATGGCCGGTTTATCGCTTTTGAGAGCAACGGCCAAGGACAGTGGCACATCGAGATTTTCGACCGGGGGCCGGCGGCCAGCACGCGTCCAACCTCACCTTCTTCCCCCACTTCTGGCGACAATCCCTGAGGGGATCCTCAAGCTAGGATAGACCCCCCTGCTTTGCAAGAGTTGTTGCATGTCGATTCCCCTCGCCCAGCGACTTCAGCCCCTCGGCGGCAATGTGTTTGACCAAATGGATCGAGCCAAGCGAGAGGCTCGTCGCTCTGGCCTGGATGTGATCGATCTGTCTCTGGGATCCTCCGATCTGCCCCCACCTTCAGACTCCTTGGCGGCCATCCAATCGGCTCTGTCGGATCCCTCTACCTATGGCTACACGCTGTTTCACGACACGGCGGACTTTCGGTCTGCCTGCGCCAAGTGGTACATGGGGAAGTTCGGCCTGGAGATCGATCCGGAAACAGAGGTGCTGCCGTTGATCGGATCCCAGCAGGGAACGGCCCTCTTGCCCCTGGCCCTGCTCAACCCCGGCGATGTTGCTTTGGTTGCGGATCCGGCCTATCCCTCTCACGTGGGCGGGATCCATCTGGCGGGCGGGATCCCCTACTACCTGCCCCTGCGGGCGGAAAACCGCTTCTTGCCCCGCTGGGATCGGATCCCGGAGGCAATCTGCCGGCAGGCACGGTTGCTGGTGCTGAACTACCCCCACAACCCCACCACTGCCACCGTCACCCCGGAGTTTTGGCAAGAAACCCTGCAGTTTTGTCAGCAGTACGACATCGTTCTGGCCCACGATTTTCCCTATGTGGACTGGCGTTTCGACGGCCAGGTAGCCCCTTCCGCGCTGCAGGCGGATCCCGATAAAACCCGCACCATCGAGTTTTTTTCTCTTTCCAAGTCCTATCACATGGGAGGGTTCCGGGTGGCCTACGCCATTGGCAGCCGAGAGCTGATCCGAGCCCTGCGATGGGTGAAATCCACCATCGACTTCCATCAGTACCAGGGCATTCTGCGGGGGGCAGCAGCGGCTTTGGCAGTTCCCGATAGTTTTTTGGAGCGCTGGCGGCAGGTGTACCGAGAGCGACGGGATATAGCTGTGGCGGCTCTACACCGCATCGGTTGGCCTGTGCCTTTGCCGGAGGCCACCATGTATCTGTGGGCGCCTCTGCCGGAGTTTTATCGCGGCTCTTCTGCCCAGTTTTGTCTGGACTTGGTGAGAGCCACAGGGGTTGCCCTGTCTCCGGGTTCTGGCTTTGGCCCCAGTGGGGAAGGCTATGTCCGCTTTGCTTTGGTGGTCGAGGGATCCCGTCTGGAGGAGGCGGTGGGACGGATCGAGGCGTTTTTGTCCCAGTGAATTTCCTAAATCCCAAAATCGAGCATCCACCTCTCGCAACTGCGGTTGGTTGTGCTCGTCCATCCTCGGGCAATCTAAGTCAGGATAAGAGTGTTACCCAAGTTGAGTGGGCATGGAGAAGGAAACGCTCGACAGTTTTTTGTCCATCCGCGGGGTGATGGGGGTGGCGCTCTTGAGTCGGACAGGTCGCCCTTTTTTCTACCGCTCTTTTCAGGATTTGGATAGCCGACAGCAACAGGCCCTCACCGAAGGGCTGTTTCAAGTTTTGCAGACCATGCCCCCAGGACTTGACTATTTTGATTTTCAGTTTGCCGAGCAGCGGGTCTTCGTTTACCCCCTCGGGCCGGAATGGGCGCTGCTGGTGGCGGTGAATGACGAGCTGGTGATGCCGGTTTACACCTTGGCCGTGAACCGCCTGCGAGCCGAGCTGCAGCAGGATACGCCAAAGGGCTTGGCCACCTTTCGTCTATTTACCAGCCAGGCGGAGGCAGGCCGGAACGCTACCCAGCCCAGTTCCGCTCCTGCGGCGGGCCCGCGCATGGAGATGGATGTCTTCGTGCAATCTCTGAACCGTCTCTGCCAGATGACAACCGGCTATTTGGGCAAGGCGGTGATCGTCAACTATTGGAAGGCAGCACGGCAGGAAGTGGTGGAACGCCAGGGATCCAAAGCAGAATGGCTGAACCAGTTCGAGATCGAGCGCAGCGGCCAGATCCACTACCGGGGATCCCTCAAGGAACTGGACGAATCTCAGCAAAGGGTGCTACGGGATTGGGTGCTGGCTTTTTTCCGTCGCTGTGAAGAGGTAATCCACGATTTTCGCAACTTGATCAAATCGACAGAACTGGGCCTATGAAAAAGGGGCAGGCTTTTTCCTAAGTAGGGCTATCGGCGAACTCTACCCGGCTCTTGGTCGAGGAAAATCCAGGCTAAGCTATGACCATGATCAACCCGGATCGCGCCAGGTGCAGACAAGATCCCTGCCTGGGGATGTCCCTTCTTGTCGCCGCAAGCCGACCCAGCGAAAGATCCGCTTTGCTACCGCGATGCCGCCGGATCCCTCGTTAGTATGGGGTTACGGCGCGCTATGCGAAGGAGTTGCCATGCTGAGAATCGTCACCCAGCTAGCCGAGGCTGAAGCCGAGCTTAGACGGATCTCGGAGCGCACTCAGGCTGACCAGAACCTGCACCGTGAAGCAACCGTGCGGGAGATCCTGCAAGCGGTACGCCGTCAGGGGGATCGTGCCCTGCTGGCCTATACGGCTGAGTTTGACCAGGTGGAGCTGAGCGTTGCCGAACTGAAGGTGTCTGGGGCCGAGCTAGAGGCAGCTTACCAGGCGGTGTCTCCGCAGTTGCTTTCAGCCTTACGGCTGGCCAAGCAGCGCATTGAGGCTTTTCACCGGCAGCGGGTGCCCAGCAGTTGGGTGAGCTTTCCCGGCCCTGAGATCGTTTTGGGCAAGCAATACCGCCCTGTGGATCGCGCCGGCCTCTACATTCCGGGGGGGCGGGCCGCCTATCCCAGCACGGTGTTGATGAACGCCATCCCGGCCCAGGTGGCAGGGGTGCCCGAGATTGTGATGGTGACGCCACCGGGATCCGACGGCTCGGGGGGCAAGGGGATTAGCCCGGCCATTTTGGTGGCCGCCCAAGAAGTAGGCATCCACACCATCTATCGCGTTGGAGGGGCTCAGGCAATAGGGGCTTTGGCCTACGGCACCGAGACCATCCCCAAGGTGGACGTGATCACCGGCCCCGGCAACATCTACGTAACTTTGGCCAAAAAGCTGGTGTACGGCACGGTGGGGATCGACTCGCTGGCCGGGCCATCGGAGGTGTTGATCATCGCCGACGAGAGCGCCAACCCCCTTTATGTGGCTGCCGATTTGCTGGCCCAAGCCGAGCATGATCCCCTGGCGGCGGCCATCCTTCTGACCACCGATCTCCAGCTGGCCCAGCAGGTGCAGCAGGCGGTGGCCACCCAGATGGAGGCCCATCCCAACCGTCTGATGGTGGAAAAGTCGGTGGTGAATTACGGGCTGATTGCGGTGGTGCCGGATCTGTCAACGGCGGTGGCTTTGTCCAACCTGTTTGCGCCAGAGCATTTGGAACTGCAGGTGGCAGATCCCTGGGCTTTGCTGGATCCCATTCGCCATGCGGGGGCCATTTTCTTGGGCCACCATACTCCGGAGGCGGTAGGAGATTACCTGGCTGGCCCCAACCATACCTTGCCCACCGCCGGTGCGGCCCGCTATGCCTCGGCTTTGGGGGTGGAAACTTTCCTAAAGCATTCCAGTCTGATTCAATACAGCTCAGCGGCTTTGCGGGAGGTGGCCAGCGCCATTCAGGCTCTCACACAAGCGGAAGGGTTGCCCGCCCACGGCCAGTCGGTACAGGTGCGGTTGGCGGAGGAGCGCTAATCAAGCCCTGGTCGCAGTTAGCTAGACCGCCGGGAAGCCCCACCCTCTGTTAGTGACTAGTGGCTAGTCACTATCCACTCACCACTATCCAGGGTGAGGGTCGGGATGAGAGGCAAGGACACGATGCTTTGTCCTTACTGGTGCTATGACCGGCGTAGCAGGATTTTATACGCTCATCATGAGAACTTTTATAAACTCATCATGAGAACTGCCTATCAATATCGCTTACGCCCTACCTCTAGCCAAGTTGCTCTAATGGAGCAATAGCTAGAGTTGTTGCGGAAGCACTATAACTATCGCTTGGCAGAGCGCTTTGCGTGGTGGGAACACAATCGCTGTGCTATCAATGCTTGTCCCTTAATCTGTCACTTGCCTGAGTTAAAAGACAATCCCGATTTCTACCCCCAGAAACGGGATTTGGTGAAGATGAAAGCCCTGTTTCCGCAGTACAGAGCAGTCCATTCGCAAGTCCTCCAGAACTGCATAGAGCGAGTGCACAAAGCATTCGACCGGTGGCTGAAGGGGGACGGTAACGGCAAGCGGGCAGGGAAACCCAGATTTAAGGGAGTTGGGCGGTATCGCTCCTTCAGTTTCCCCCCGATGCAACAGGACTGCATTTGCGGGCAGTTTATCCATCTGCCCAAAATCGGTGCTGTTCGGATAATTCAGCACCGTCCTTTGCCTGAGGGCTTTGTGATTAAGACCGCTGCCATCACCCGCAAGGCAGACGGGTGGTATGTGACCTTGAGCCTGCAAGATTCATCTGTCCCCGTATTTACCCCTGACCTGCCAACACTGGAGAACACCATAGGAATCGACATGGGACTGGACTCCTTTTTGGTGACCGACGCGGGGGAGTCTGTTCCAGTTCCCCAGTATTACCGCAGAGCCCAAAAGCGGTTAAAGAGACTGCAGCGGGCAGTGTCTCGCAAGAAGAAAGGGTCAAACCGCCTATGGCTAGTGACTAGTGGATAGTGACCAGTGGATAGTGAATAGTGACTATCCACTAACCACTATCTCAGCGCAAAGATTTTCATGACAAAACAGCGAACTGGCTGGTAAGCAAAGGCAAGCATATTGGGTACGAAGCCCTGAATATCAAAGGTGTTGCTAGAACCCGACTAGCAAAATCTACCTATGATGCTGGGTGGGGACAATTTCTGCAAATGCTGGCAGTCAAGGCTGAAAGAGCTGGGCTGAGGGCGATTGCAGTGAATCCCAACGGCAGCAGTCAAAACTGCTCTCGGTGCGGTCAAAGAGTACCGAAAGCGATTCAAGACAGGTGGCATTCTTGTTCCCATTGTGGGCTAGAACTAGAGCGCGACCACCATGCGGCCATCAACATCAAGCACAGGGCGGTGGGGCATCCCGTTCTTTTCGCGTCAGCGGGACGTAGTCCTCAAGCGCAGGAAACGTCCTTTTCGCGTTAGCGGCGCGGAGCGCTTTGCGTCAGCATGAGTGCGGGAGTATGTCACACTCCAAAATAAGCCCTATTTCTCAACCTGGACAAGCAACGGGATCCCTCGCCTGCCCTAGCGCCGCCTGGGGATTTCCCCCTTCCACTGGCAGGGATCCTCACCAACATCATTGTTGAATTGAATAATGTTGAATGGTCTGGGCGGGTGCAGGTTCATATCCGCGCTCCTGACGGATGGTCTTCAAAGAAAGGAGATCCAATGCTGTTGGCGGTTCGGTTCCCCAGTCCTTTGGCGGGACGGAGTCCTCAAGCAGGCTGGTCTGGGATGGTGAGGGATCGTTTCTGGGGGTTCATCTTAAGATCCTTCAAGCCCCCGGCAGTTTGTCTGGGTTTCCTCTGGGTGGGTCTGCTGGTTTGGACGGGATCCCCGGTTGCCCACGGCCAAAGCGCTGTCCACGGTGCGGAGCACCTTCTGACGGTGGTACGCTTGCCAGGGCAGAACTGGGCCAATATCGAGCGGCAACTGCAGCAGAGCGGCCTCAGCTACCAGGTGATCGACCGGATCGAGCCAGCAGGTTTGCGGGGGCGCAGCACAGTCTTTTTGCCAAACGTGAATCGCCTAACCGTTGCTCAAGCCCATGCTCTCGCCGAATGGATGCAACAGGAAGGGGGTCAGTTGATCGTCAGCGGCCCGCTGGAAATCCCTGCTGAGGCACGGGATCCCTTACGCAGCCTGATTGGCGCCTACTGGAGCGGAGATATTCCTCTGGCCAGTACGGTGCGCCTGACAGAGTTTGCTGAAGCATGGGCCCGCAGCGTTCAGGCGGCCGATCGCGCCAGCGGTGCGGAGCACTTTGTGGTTGCCGGGGGAGCCCTCTTGCCCACCGGCCCGGAAAGTCGTCTGGTGGCCGTCTGGGAAGAGGTGGACATGGGGGACAATGCCTATGCGGTGATTGCCAGCCGCCAGAGTGTGTACCTGGGTTGGCGTTGGGGGGAGTTTCCCGAGGAGACGGCGCAGTTGGATCGGGAGTGGTTGCAAGCGGCTCTGCGCCGGGCCCAAGGCCGTTTCGCTGCCCTCAGACAGGCTGCTGCCACCCCATCCCCTTTGCCAGCGGTGCGGAGCACCATCAACACCCTGGAGTTGCTGGCCATGCGCCAAGAGCTGGGGAG
Organism: Thermostichus sp. MS-CIW-26; assembly: GCF_054059115.1. Classification (NCBI taxonomy): domain Bacteria; kingdom Bacillati; phylum Cyanobacteriota; class Cyanophyceae; order Thermostichales; family Thermostichaceae; genus Thermostichus; species Thermostichus sp. MS-CIW-26. Next base: position 6,666 of record NZ_JBSSBV010000019.1, on the reverse strand, counting down.
CTTGCTGGGTCGGGTAGAGGGATCCCTGTTGCTGGCTCGGGCCACTCAAGGGGGGGTAGAAGCAGCCGAGTACAAGCCCATTTTGGAGCAAGCCCGCAGCGTGTTGCAACAGCTACCGGCCTGGGTGGAGGCAGGGCAATACGAGCAGGCGCGGCAGGCTTTTGAACAGGCACGGGCGGATCTGTGGGCCCACTACCCGGTGGATCGGTTGACGGCTTTGTCTGAGGTACGGGCCATTTGGCTGGATCGGAGCACCATTGTCGAGGCAGGCTCTGAGGCAGGGCTGGCTCAGATTTTCGATCGCCTGGCTCAGGCTGGCCTCAACACCGTCTTTTTCGAGACGATGAATGCTGGCTTTGCCATTCATCCCAGCCGCGTCGCCCCCCAACAGAACCCCCTCACCCGTGGCTGGGATCCCTTGCGGGCGGCGGTGCGCTTGGCTCATGAGCGGGGCCTCGAATTGCACACTTGGATTTGGACTCTTGCGGTGGGCAACACCCGCCACAATCTGCTGCCGGAGATCAACTTGCCCCAAGACTACATCGGCCCGGTGCTGACGGCTCACCCCGATTGGGCCAATCTGGACAATCGTGGCCGTCTGTTCCCGCGCGGGCAGCCGGAAACCTGGCTAGACCCAGCCAATCCGCAGGTGCGCAGCTATCTCCTGGCTCTTACCCGCGAGCTAGTGCAAGACTACCAGGTAGACGGAATCCACCTGGACTACATCCGCTATCCCTTCCAAAACGCTGCCAGCCGCCAGGTGTTTGGCTTCGGTCGGGCCGCTCGTCAGGGGTTTCAGCAGTTGTCCGGCGTCGATCCGCTGGAGTTGGATCCCTTGAGGGATCGCTCCCTCTGGCAGTTGTGGACCCGCTACCGCACCCAGCAGGTGAACGAGGTGGTGGAGGCCATTGCCCGCACCGCCCGCTCCCTCAACCCGCGCGTGATCCTCTCGGCAGCTGTCTATGCTCTGCCCAAGCAGGAGCGCCTGCAAAGGCTGCAGCAGAACTGGGAAGAGTGGATCCAGGCAGGGGAGCTGGATCTGTTGATCCCCCTCACCTATGCGGGCAATACACGGCGTTTGGCGCAACTGGTGCAGCCCAATTTGGAAATTGTCAGCCGCTTCTCCACCCTCTTCGTCCCCAGCCTTAATTTGTTGAACTTGCCGCCCGTCGAGTTCTTGGATCAACTGCAGGTGGTGCGGGATTTGCCCACCGGGGGGTTTGCTTTATTCTCGGTGCGGCAGCTTACCCCAGAGCTGGAAGCCATCCTCAGGTCCTCCGCCATTGCCTCGACTCGCATTCCCTATCGGGATCCCTTTGGGGCTGTTCGGGATCGCTTCCAGGCGCTGCGGCAGGAGTGGATGTTTTTGCTCGAGCGGAAACGGTTGGGGTTGTGGGAGCACAGCCAATGGATGGAGCAAATAGAGCGGGTGCAGGGATCCCTGGCGGCCTTGGCAGCGGATCCCACCCCGGAAGCCCTGGAACAAGCCCGTCAGCAACTGGGCAACTTGAAAACCAATCTTGCCACTTGGATGCGGCTGGAATCTCTGCGCAACCCCTATCGAGTTCAAGTTTGGGGCAACCGTCTCGCGGCTTTGGAGATGATGCTGCGCTACGGAGAGCAAACCCTGATGAGGGCATGAAGCTCCCCTCTTGCGGGATGGGGATCCCATCTATCCCCAGAACTTCCCCAGAACCGAAAAAAACTGTTATGGGGTATCTTTCGGCATTTCCTCTGCGGGGTCAGGCCCTGTATCCGGCTCCTTGGGGAGAGCAGAGTCCTCAGGGCTGGGCAAGGACTCTGTCCTGCTGGCGCGAACCGCTTCCGGGGAGGTTTCTGGCTCCTCGTCATCGCTACGCGACGCTTCTGGGAACCCGTCAGCAGTGTGTGGCGCTGAAGCGGGCTGAGCAGCAACAGGTTCAGGAGCAGAAGGAGGTGCAGCTGGGATCCCGGCTTCTTCTGCAGGAACAACCGCAGGTGGCTGAGCAGCTTCTTTTTCCTTTTGCTGTTCGTAGCGGCGACGTTTGTTGCCCTCATCCACCAGCACGTACACCAGGCTGAGGAGAGAGAGCCCTGCTGTTCCAACCAAAACCCAGAGTAAGTTGTTGTCTATGGTCATGGGTTGAGCTCCGTCAAACGCTGCTGGCGATGGAGGGATATTGCTCCTTAAGGCTTGATCTTACCGTTGAAGCCGCTCTGCCAAATCTTTCTGCCAAATCTTAAAGATTGGAAAGGTTGGGTTCACAGTTTTGTTGTTTTGTGTGTCATGCGCTATCTCAAGTTCTACAAGCCTTATGGCGTGCTCACCCAATTCACCGACCGAGAGGGACGGCCCACCCTCCAGTCTTTTATCCCGGTGCCCAAAGTTTATCCGGTGGGGCGACTGGATCGCGACAGCGAAGGGCTGCTCCTGCTGACCGATGATGGTCGCCTCAATGCCCGCTTGATCGATCCCAAGTTCGGCCATGAGCGCACCTACTGGGTTCAGGTGGAAGGGATCCCCACCCCCCAAGCCCTGCAACAGTTGCAACAGGGGCTGATCATCCAAGGGCGAAAAACGCGCCCGGCCCAGGTTAAGGTCTTGGCTGAGGAACCCACCCTGCCGCCACGGGATCCCCCCATCCGCTTTCGCCGCTCCATCCCCACCACCTGGCTGGAACTGACGCTGCGGGAGGGTCGCAATCGCCAGGTGCGCCGCATGACTGCCGCCGTTGGGATCCCAACTTTGCGGTTGGTTCGGGTTGGACTGGGGCCCCTCTCTCTGGCGGGGCTTGCTCCCGGCCAGTGGCAAGATCTCAGCGAGGCAGAACTGGCCCAACTGCGGCAATATTGTTTTCCGTGACGTACTCCCGACTCCGACTGCTAGGTAGTACGGAGCAGGCTTCTCGCCTCAACGGGTAGCTATCGCAAGAACCCTCAGCGAGCAGACACAGGATGTCCCACCGCGTAGCTGCACCAGATTCCAACAAAGCTGTTCTGTACAGCTAGGTTGACCACAGCACAAAGACCGCCTTTCATCCCGACCCTCATGCTGATGCATAGAGGGCGAGGCTTCCCAGCGGACTAGCTAAACCATTGATTTTCTGACCTATTGCAGTTATTTCAAGTTAGATTAAGACGCTTTCAAAATGCTCCACGCTGCTTCTGCAACCACCCTCGGGCGGAAGACTTTCTCAGTGGCTCAGGCGTCTCACCCTAAACTGAAATGACTATAACTTACTGATCACTACAGTATTGTCCTTGTTCCCAATTGTGCTTGAGGCCCACTCAGTCGGGCATGAGGGCGTGGACGCGCTTGCCACCATTGGGATAGAGAAGGGCACGTTTGGGGCCGTGGATGGGATCTTCGACAATGATCGTCTGGTCGCGGCTGGCCCCCAGAGAAACAATGGCAATCGGCACCTGCATCAACTGCGCCAAAAACTTCAGGTAATCATGGGCTTCGGGGGGCAAGTCTTGGATGGAGCGGCAATCTTTGGTGGAACATTTCCAGCCCGGCAGGGTTTCGTAGATGGGTTTGCACTGGGCGAAAACCCGGGCATCGCTGGGAAAGTGACGAATTTCCCGCCCCTGGTACTCGTAGGCCACGCACACCTTGATCTCATCCAAGCCATCCAGCACATCCAGTTTGGTGATGGCCAGGCAGTCTAGGCCATTGATCCGCACCGCGTAGCGCCCAATTACCCCGTCAAACCAGCCGCAGCGCCGTTGTCGCCCTGTGGTGGTGCCAAATTCAGCACCGGTTGCCCCCAGGTACGCCCCGATCTCATCTTTGAGCTCGGTGGGGAAAGGGCCTTCCCCAACGCGGGTGGTATAGGCTTTAGCCACCCCGATCACCCGGTCAATGCTGGTGGGGCCAATCCCAGCGCCAATACAAGCGCCACCGGCAATGGGATGGGAGGAGGTGACGTAGGGGTAGGTGCCGTAGTCGAGATCCAACAGGGTGCCTTGAGCCCCTTCAAACAGGATGTTCTCCCGGTCTTCGATGGCTTGGGTGAGAAGCAGAGCAGCGTCGGTAACATAGGGGCGCAGCCGCTCGGCATAGGCCAGGTATTGCTCGATAATTGGCTCGGGATTCAAGGGCGGCAAGTTATAGATCTTTTCCAGCAAGACATTTTTGTAGGGAATGGCCCAACTGAGGCGTTCCCGCAACTGGTCAGGGTACATCAAGTCCACAACGCGAATGCCCATGCGCTCTGCCTTGTCGGCATAGGTGGGGCCAATACCCCGTCCGGTGGTGCCCAGCTTGTAGATGCCACGCCGCTCCTCTTCTGCGATGTCAATGACCCGGTGGTAGGGCAGGGTGACGTGGGCCGTTTCGGCAATGAACAGGTTGTCGGTGGAAATGCCCAATTGATGCAGTTGGTCGATCTCGGCCAGCAGAACCTCGGGATCGATCACCGTGCCGCTGGCGATGATGCAGCGTTTGTCGGGGTAGAGAATGCCAGAGGGGATCAAGTGTAGCTTGAAGGTTTGGCCCCCCACCACCAGGGTATGCCCTGCATTCACCCCACCTTGATAGCGGACGACCACATGGGCCTTTTCACTGAGGAGGTCGGTGATCTTCCCTTTTCCTTCATCGCCCCACTGGGCACCGACAACCACGACGTTTGCCAAGAGCTTCTCCTACAGTCCGTAGATGGCACAAAAAATCCCCTTTGCGGGGGTTGCTGCACTAATCTACCGCATCGCTCCGGGCGATGTTGAGAGATCAGGACAAAAAGATTAACAATCGATTAACTTTTCTCCGGCAGGGGACAACGTGGAGATGGGCGGGATCCCCGAACCCTCTGGCAAGCCAACAGAGATTCCCCAGTTGCCCTCGCCTTCAGCTCCCCGGCTTGAACAGGCCAATGGCCGTGACCTGGTTGGATCCCACCTCAAAGGCAAAGGCCAGGCCCAGGGCATCGTAGTTGACGTAGTAGCGGTCGTCGCGCAGATATTCTCGGCTTCCCTTGGGATAGGGTACCACCTCGTTGTAGCCGTTCTCGCCGGGCCCACCGTAAACGGCGATCACTTCCGAATAGGTGGAGCCGATGCGGATCCCTTCGCCAGTCATGGCTTCCGGGTGGGTGGTGTAGATGCGGTTGGCGAAAAAGCTATCCACAATGCCCGGATGACGGTAGGTGAAGAGGATGTAGTCTTGTAGGTAAAAGATCTTCAGGTCGCTGTTGGGCTGAAACACATTAGCTCCAGAGGCCGCTGGGATCTGATCGACATTGCCCAGCAGGTGGGTATCCACGTTGCGGGTATCCATGCCCAGCTCAAAGCGGCCAACTCGGCCCTCTTGCACCAGCACGGTAGGCCGTGGGGGCAGGGCAGGTCGCCGGGGGGGCAAGGCCAGCGCTTGCAGGCCGGCATTCAGCCAAGCATTGTCATCTCCTTCCACCGTCTGCAAAGGCACCAGACCCCGCTCCAAAGAGCGACCATCCCCTGTTTTCCAGGTGGCCACGGCCAGTTCTACCGCCGCGCCGGAGGGGAGAGCAAAGAAGCGGGTTTGTCGCTCGCTGCCTTGGGTGGGCTGCCCCAAAATGAGGGTGCTGCCGCTGGCTCCCAACTGGGCAGCCAAGAGGGTGGCCCCCTGGCGGGTGTTACCATCCACGAGAACGGCCAACGGGATCCCGGCGGCAATGGGCAGATTTTCGCTGTTCCAGAGGGTGGGCTGCCCAAATCGGTCTTCGGTAATCAGCAGCGGCTGGACGGAGCGGGGCAAAAACAGGCGCGCCACATCGGCCACCACTTGGGGGTCGTAGCCCACAGCTCCGCGCAGGTCGAGGACAATGCCCTGGCTGTAGTCTTGGGTGTAGAGGGTTTGGCGGATCTGCTGAGCCGTGGCCGGGGTGAGATCCGGCACAGCCAAGTAAACCTGGCGCGGGCCGATCCCGCGGGCTTGTACGGGAGGACGGGGACGGTTGAGCAAGTCCTTGAAAGCTTGCGGATCCCAGAAGCGATCGGCGGGATCCCCATACTCCCGCAGGATCTCTTGAATGAACTCGTACTCCACCTCAATAGAGGGGCGGGGATCCCCGTAGCTTCGGGCCAACAGGCGGGTGTAGAGGTCGTTGTAACTGACTGCGGCAGCTTGGTTGCCTGCACCCAAGGACTCGTTGATGAACAATCCCACCAGATGGCGGAGATCCAGCCCGACCGGCTCACGGGGAGGGGAAGGGGCTGCCGGGATCCCTGGATCGGGAAACGAACCTTGGGGATCCGAGGGCATGATGGGCACAGGAGGCAAGGCCGATTGGCCCACAGCGCTGCCGGGCGAGATCCCGGCGATCAGGGTGAGGATCCCCCAAGCCCCAAGTACGCGCGCAAATCCCTTCATGGCAGCCTGCCCTCTTGCAGATGTTGCGAATAGGATAAACCCTAAACGCTCCCCTTTGCCACTGCCAGCAGTGGTAGATATCTATTTTTTGCGACTTGGAACACTAGGGGCTGCGCCCCCTTGCTTTTGAAGGAAATGCCCTCAGCCAGAAAATCCCCAGCGCATTCACCAAATTTTCGGGCTGGAGGCCCGCACCATAGCCGCAGGCTTGGTGTCGGGAGGAAAGCCCTCCTCCATATAGGTTTTGCTGGTCAAAAGTCTGGATAAACTACAATAAGCCCATGAGCCAGACTATCTCTGTACGTTGCAAGCTGATAGTCCCACAAGAGTTGCGTCAA